>JAGOXN010000049.1 GCA_018059685.1 Steroidobacteraceae bacterium
TGTAGATCGCGGTGGCCATGCCGCCGAGGATGGCGAAACTCGTGCAGTCGTAGCGCCGGCAGATGTCCCACAGCCGCGACTTGCTGAAGCGGCGGCTGATCACCGCCCGGTAGCCGAACCTGAGCGCTGGGATCAGCGCAGTCGTCTGCGCATTGTTGTGCGAAAAGGAGAGCCCGGTGTACGGACGCTCGTCGGGGTCGTAGCCGAACAACTGCGCGACGAACGCTGAGGCGCCGATGCGGAGGTGGCTGGCCACGACGCCCTTCGGATCGCCCGTCGTGCCCGAGGTGTAGATGATCTGGTAGGGATCCGACAGCTCGACCGGCGCGGGATCGAAGGATGGCACGGGTGCACTCAGCAGCGCGGCCAGGGACTCGACCGATTGCGCTCCGGCGACGCTCGCCAGTCCCGGCCCGCCCGATTCGAGGCCCAGGACCCACTTCAGCTCCGACACCTGCTTCTGCGCCACCAGGGTTTCGCCGAGACAGTAGTCGGCAGCGATCACGCCGCTGCAGCCGGCATCGCGCAGCATGAATGCCAGCCTCGCTGCAGGGGTTCGCGGATCGATGGGCACGAATACCCAGCCACCGAGCGAGGCCGCGAGCATCGCTTCCACGAACTCGGGGTGATTGCGCATCACGAGCGCGAAGCGGTCGCCGCGCTGCATGCCGAGGGAGCGCAGGTGCGCCGCGATGCGGCGCGCGTTCGCATCGAGGCGGGAGTACGTGCGGACCTCGTCCGGCGTCGCGCCGCCGTCGAGGCTCCAGTGCTCGAAGGTGAGCACATCGCGGTCCGGCTGCGTCTCGGCACGCGCGGCAACGAGGTCCGAGAGGATCAATTCATTGCGTTCACGCATGGCGATTCAGGTCGTGAGCACCGAGATGTTCATGGCGGCGACCTCGCCGCGGAGACTGCCGCCGCCGTTGTGCGCGAGTCCGACGCGGGCCCCTTCAACCTGACGCGGGCCGGCACGACCTTGCAGTTGGCGCGTGATCTCGAAGACCTGCGCCACGCCGGTGGCGCCGACGGGATGCCCCTTGCGCAGGAGTCCGCCGGAGACGTTGACCGGAATGCGTCCCCCGAGCCGCGTGTGGCCGTCGACGAGCAGGGCGACGCAATCTTCCGGCGGGGCGAGACCCAGATGGTCATAGGTCAGGAGTTCCATGACGGATGAGCTGTCGTGCAGCTCGATGAGGTCGAGATCCCGGGGGCCGATACCCGCCTCATGATAGGCCTCGGCGACGCAGATCGAGGTGACGTTCTCCGCGGCGCCTGGCGGGTGCTCGAAGTATGAGTGCACGACGCTCGCGACCAGCCGCACCGGTCGTTCGATTCCGAGCTGGCGCGCCTTGCGCTCGCTCACGAGGATGGTCGCCGCGCCACCATCGCCGAGCGGACACAGCATGGGCCGGGTGAGCGGCGGCGAAACGACCGGTGCGGCGAGAACCTGCTCGACGCTCAACATCTCGCGGAACTGCGCGTTGGGGTTGAGGCTGCCGTGGTAGGAGTTCTTCGCGGTCACGAGCGCGAAATGTCCGAGCGTCGAGCCGTACTTCGCCATGTGCTCGCGCGCGAGCTCACCGTAGAAGTCGACGAACATGGAACGGTCCTGGCCCGAGCCGGAGCCGTGACCGGCCATGAACCGGTCGCGTTCCTCGACGTCGACCGCACCGCCGAGGGCGGCGTAGCTCACGGCCTTGTTCTCGTGATAGAGCTTCTCGAAGCCGACGACGGCGACCACGTCGTAGTAGCCGGCCGAGACCATCATGGCCGCCTGGTTGAGTGCGGTCGAGCCGCTGCCGCAGGCATTCTCGATGTTGATGATCGGTACGCGGCCGAGGCCGATGTCGAGCAGCGCGACCTGGCCACGGATCGACTCCTGGCCGGTGACGAGGCCCGCGACGCAGTTGCCACTGTAGACGGCCTCGACGTCGGCGACCGCGAGGCCCGCGTCTTCGAGTGCAGCCACGACGGCCGTCCCGGCGAGCCACTTGAGGCTCCGGTCCAGGTGCTTGCCGAACGGCGTCATGCCGACGCCCGCCACCACGGCATTCACTCGCATCTTGCCGTCTCCATGCGAGCGCGCTTCAGAGCATGCCGTTGCGCGGCAGGTGGTAGCGCGTGCGGATCCGCTCGAGTTCGTCCTCACGGCCGGGGAGTGGCGCCGGAGCCTGCAGCATGCCGTCCCGCTCGAGTTCTGCCACCACCGCCGGGTCGCGCGGAAACGGGTTCCCGTAACTGTTGAGCTGGAACAGCTGTTCGAACGGCAGGCGCGGGCGCTGGCCGCCGGCCTCCCTGCACTCGACTGGATAGCCGATGGTCTGTGCTGCAGCGACCCTGCAGCTCGCCGGGAGTCCGAAGGCCTTGCGTGTGCGCTCCCAGTTCGGCGAGCCCTGCAGGCACATGCCGAGACCGAGTTCGATGCCGACGAGCGTGGCCTGGGCGATCGCCTGGCCGAGGTCCAGGTCGACGAGGCCGGGCGCCTTGAGCGCTTCGCGGCCCTTGTCGAAGATCGGCACCAGCGTGCGTTCGAGTTCCTCCTGGCGTCCCGGACCGTAACCGAGGGCACCTGCGGCCACGATCTCGCGCAGCCGCTGACCGGCCTCGTTCATCGCGTCGGTCTCGATGTACCAGAGGATCACGACCGGCGCCTGCTGGATCTGGAATCCGCCCACCGGGGAGGGCAGGCAGGCCATCTGTTCCTCCGTGGCGCTGGCGCGGTGCACCACCAGGGCGCGCGCCGCATTGTTGTTGCCGAAATGCGAGGCGAGGCGCGCTGCCTCGAGCATCTTCTGGAGTTTCCACAGCTCGACCGGGCGGTCGGGGTCGAGGTAGCGGAACGAGCGGCGGCTGCCGATGGCCAGTTGGACTTCCATGAGTATCTCCAGTTGAAGATGGCCCGGCGCCCGTCTCTGGCCTTCAGAGTTGCGCCGCGGCGATCAGGCCGAGCATGTAGTTCTCGCCGTCCTCGATCATCGAGGTACGGGCATCGCGCAGCAGCTTCTCGACCGGGTACTCGTAGGTGAGGCCGTTGGCGCCGAGCATCTGCACGGCTTCGCTCGCGACTTCGAACGCCGTCTGGGTCGCAAACACCTTCACGGTGGCGGCCTGCGGGTAGGAGATGCCGCCCGGGAGCGTGGCGTTGGCCACCGCCAGGCGTCGCACGTGCGAGCGCATGACCTCGACCTTCTGGTACATGCCGAACAGTCGCAGCCTGACGGCCTGGTGCTCGATGATCGGCTTGCCGCCCTGTACCCACTGCTTCGCGTAGTCGAGTGCGCAGTCGTACGCGGCGCGTGCGACGCCGACGAGCTGGCTGCCCATGTGCAGGTTGGCACCGGTGAAGATGCCCTGCCACACCAACGGGTAGGCCTGCGGGCCCTCGGCGAGCAGGAAGCGGCGCGGCACCCGCACTTCGTTGAAGAAGATCTCGCCCTGGTTGAGCGTGCGCTGGCCGTGCTTCTCGAGCGGCTTGCCGCGGGTGATCCCCGGCAGCTCGAGCGGCATCAGGAACGCCGCGCCGTCCGCGAGGCCGTGCGGCGAATCTGCAAACGTGGCGAACACGGCGGCAGACCCCGCGATCGTGCCACAGGAGACCCACGCGGACTTCTGGCCGCTGAGGACGTAGTCGTCACCATCACGCCGTACCTTCAGATTGCCGCGGATGCGCGGGTCACGATAGGCGGGCTCGGTGAAGGCAATGTGATCGCAGCCGTGGGCAGGCTCGGTGATGGCGAGGCAGCCGATCTCCGTGCGCTGCGCGAAGAAGTCGACGAGGTCCTGGCGTCCGAAGCCAGCCGCGAACAGCGGCATCATCCCGTACAGGCCGAAGGTGATGAACAGGCCCACGTCGCCCCAGGTCAACTCCTCGAGCACCATGCAGTGCAGCAGGGCGCGCTGGGCCGGGGTCAGGTCGGGTACATCCACATGGGCTCCACCCTGGAACCCGAGCGCCTTGTAGCGCTCGAGCGCGCCCCAGAGTTCAGAGCCGGGGGCGACGACCTGCTCGGCCGGGAGTCGGTCGAGTCGCTGGCCTACCGGCCTCAGGATCTCCGCGGCGAAACGACGGCAGGTGTCGCGAATCGCGCGCATCTCGTCGGTGACGCCCGGATCGAGCTCGCGATCGACCTGCTCCATTGGGATGCTCCACGGGTGGTGGTGCATGGTAGGCCATAATTGATTTAGAAATCAATATAATACCGAGTGCGCAAGCGTCCCCTGCGCCGGGTCACGGGACGCGTCACCTGCGCGAGGGTCGGTTGCGGCGGCGTCCCGCGCGCGACCGCTTCGCCGCCTGCATCAGTTCGCCCTGGAGCATCGCCTCGAAGGTCCGCAGGTCGCGCGCGAACTGCTCGTGAGTCGCGGCTTCGCCGTGCATGCTCGCCAGTCGCCGGAAGCACGCGCCAAGCACGCGCACGCCCGAGTCGACGTCGATGCCGGGTCCGAGTTCACCACGCTGGCGGGCACGCTGCAGCAGCGCGCGGAACAGCATCGCGAACGCCTCGCTGCCTTCGTGGGGGCCGATGGCGAGCTCCGGGTACCGCTGGATCTCGGCCTCGGCCATCCCGGCGAGGCGCATGATTTCGGGTCGCTCGCGCGCGAGGTCGATCACGCGCTCGAGGCCCATGGCGAGGAGGCGGGCGCTCGGGGCCTCGCGCGCGTCCACGGCGCTCGCGTGGTAGAGATCGAGAAGCCGTTGGTTGACGCTGACGAGCGCAGCGCGGAATACGGCGGCCTTCGAGCCGAAATAGTGGTACAGCAGATTGCTCGTGACGCCCGCGCGCGCTGCGATGTCTCGATTCGTGGTGAGTGCGTAGCCGCGCGCCGCGAAGCAGGCGATCGCGGCGTCGACGATGGACTGCCGCGTGTCGCCGGCGCCCTCTCCCGAGCGGGGGCGACCGGGCCCGCGGGCGCGCCGGGCACCGACCCCGGCCAATCGCTTCACGGCGCCACCGCCGACCGTCAGTCCGGCAGCTGCGGCGCCCAGGCGACGCCGTTGATGTGGCCGCCACCATCGACGAACAGCGTGTTGCCCGTGAGGTAGCGACAGTCGTCACTCGCGAGGAACACGGCCACCGGTCCGATGTCCGTCTCCGGGTCACCCATCCGGCCCATCGGGTTCGCGGCCGTGATGGCGCGCGCGTTCTCCGGGCTGTGCGCGGCGAACCTGTCGAAGGCCTCGGTGCGTGCCGCCGGGCAGATGATGTTGCAGCAGATCTGGTGCGTTGCCCATTCGCGCGCGGCGGACCGGGTGAGCGTACGCAGGGCCTCCTTCGCGACGTTGTAGTCGGCGGTGCCCATGTGGGCGTTGACGCCGTTGAGCGACGCGAGGTTGATGATGCGGCCGTACCGGCGTTCGCGCATCATCGGGAGCACTGCCTGCATCGACCACAGCGCCGCCATCAAGCCGATGCGCAGCGACCGCTCGAAGTCCTCGTCGCACTTGTGCTCGATGCGCTTCACGGCACTGCCGGCCCAGGCATTGTTCACCAGCACGTCGACGGTGCCGAACATCGCGCGGGCCGTCGCCACCATGGCGAGCACCTCCGCCTTGACGCCGACGTCGGTACGCGTGAATTCGGCCCGCGCACCGAATTCCGCGCGCAACTGCTGCGCGGTCGCGCGGCCGGCTGGCTCGTCGATGTCGGAGACCAGCACCGCTGCACCCTCGCGCGCGAAGGCACGGGCGATGCCGCGACCGATGCCGAGTCCCGCACCCGTGACGATGGCGCTGCGACCCGACAGCCGGCCTGTCACTTCGCACCGTCCTGCTTCGTCGGGGCCATGAGGCTCCCGCCCTTCTGTCGCGGCGGAAACTGCCGGAGCGAGGCGATGTGTGCGCCGACCAGGTCCTGCACCTGGCCACCGAAGGCCACGCCCATGCGCATCGCCAGGTCGTTCGATTTCTGGCCGCCGTGCTGCTCGAAGGGATCCATGCGCAGGTTGAACACCAGGGTGCTCGGCTGCAGGAAGTCGAAGAATCCCTCGCGCACCTTGATGTGCGTCTTCCAGGGCCCGATGCGTGCCGCGGTCATCTCGGTTTCGGTGTAGTAGATGAGCGAGTTGCGCCGCGATGGCCCCTTGCCGAGCCAGTGCTGCAGGTTGTCGATCCCGTCGATGTACACCTGGTGCGACTCGCGCAGGCGGCTTGCGACGTCGGGAGCGCCGGCCGCCGCCGCCAGGGTGGTGAAGAGGTCGTAGTGCGCCTGGATGCCGTTCGAGACGCTGCCGGCGGGCACGCGGCCTGGCCATCGGAGCAGCATGGGCACGCGCACGCCGCCTTCCCAAGTCGTCGCCTTCTGGCCGCGGAACGGTCCGGTGCCTCCGTCCGGCCACCACGCGCTCATCGGGCCGTTGTCGCTGGTGTAGATCACGAGGGTGTCGTCGGCGACCCCGAGCTCGTCGAGCAACGCGAGCAACCGACCCACGTGCTGGTCATGTTCCATCATGCCGCTGCCGAAGACGTCGAACTCCGAGGAGATGCTGTCGGCTAGGTGGCGCGACTCGGGCTTGAGCCGCGTGTAGATGTGCATGCGCGTCGAGTTGAACCAGGCGAAGAACGGCTGCTTCGCACGGACGGACTCGCGCATGAATGTCCCGGTCCTCGCCACGAGGTCGTCGTCGAAGGTCTCCATGCGCTTCGAATCGAGCGGGCCTGTGTCCGTGCAGCGCTGGCGACCCCAGCGGCCGAAGCGCGCTTCCTCGGTCGGGTCGTCGACGTCAGTGGCCACGCAGTCGAGTACGCCGCGCGGGCGATAGCGCTGGTTGAATCCGGCGTCCTTCGGCCACATGGCCAGCTCGGGTTCCGATTCGGTATTGAGGTGATACACGTTGCCGTAGAACACGTCGAAGCCATGCACCGTCGGCAGGTGGCTGTTGCGGTCGCCGAGATGGTTCTTGCCGAACTGCCCGGTGCGGTAACCGAGCGGCTTCAGGACCTCCGCCAGCGTCGGGTCGCGCGCGTCGAGGCCGATCGGTGAACCGGGCATCCCCACCGTGGTGAGTCCGGTCCGGATCGGCATCTGGCCGGTGATGAACGCTGCGCGCCCCGGCGTGCAGCTCGGCTCCGCGTAGTGGTCGGTGAACAGCATGCCTTCGCGGCCGATGCGGTCGATGTTCGGCGTCGGTACCATCATTCCGTGGCTGTAGAGACCGACGTTCGTCTGGCCGACGTCGTCCGACATGATGACGAGGATGTTGGGGCGCGGAGCGGGCTGCGCGGCCGCCGACGCGGCGAGCAGCATCGTGGCAAGCACGCAGAGTACGTCGGGCGCCAGCACGCGCCGCTGGAGATGCATGGGCACGCGACTCTCTCCTGTTGTGGTCGGATGAAGGCGACCCCGCGGTCCCGATCCGGACCGTCGGGCGCGTACGGTTGCCGAGCGCCGCGTCAGTGCTTGCCGAGCGCCTTGATCAATGCCTCGAAGGCTCGCTGGTGCGACGGGTCGATCAGCGCCGCGATCGGCTCGGGGTGGCTGCCGAAGATGACGACCACCATGTCGGCATCAGGGAACACGTACAGCCGCTGACCGAACGCGCCCATCGCCGCGAAGGACCGCGGCGGATTCGGATTGACCCACCACTGCGAGCGATACGACCAGCCCGGGCGGTGCGGCATGCCCGCCGCTTCGAAGGCGCGCACGTCGCCGCCGCGGATCAGCTCGTCGACGACGCTGGCGGGAATGACCTGGCGCTCGCCCACCTTGCCGTGCTGCAGCAGCATCTGGCCGACTCGGCCGAGGTCGCGCAGGCTGGAACTCATGCCGGCGAAAGCGACTTCGGTGCCGACCGGGTCGAGCATGATGCTGCCGTCGAATTCCATGCCGAGCGGGCTCCAGAGACGCTGCTGAAGCCAGTCGGTGAGCGACTGACCGGCGGCACGCACGGCGAACCAGCAGGCGACGTCCGTCGCCGGCGAGCGGTAGTGGAAGGCGGTCCCACGCGGCTCGCCGGTCTGGGCCTTCAGCGTCCCGAGCATGTCGCGGATGCCGGTCGGATTGGCCGGGTTCATGAGTTCGGGCGCCCAGCCCATCGCGCCGATGTACGGAAAGATATCCGACTTCGGGTCCGTGTAAACCTCGGTGAAACGCACGGCGTCGGTCATGTCGAGCACCTGCCGGACGGTGGCGCCACCCCATGCGCTATCCGCGAGTTCGGGGATCAGTGTGCCCACCTTCGCCGCAGGGTCGAGCTTGCCCTCGGCGATCAGCACCGCGCCCATGAGGCCCACCATCGACTTGGTAGCCGAGAACATCAGGTGTGCCGTGCCGGGCTTCATTCCGTTGAGGTAGCGTTCCTCCACGATGCGGCCCTCGTGGAGCACCAGGACCGCATCGGCGTGGGTGGCCTCGAGCATCTGCGGCCAGGTCTGCGGCGCATCCGCCGTCCCGACCTGCAGACCGTCGAGCGACCGGTGCGCCTCGGGCAGCACCCACACCGGGCCGACCGGTTGCAGCCGCCGTGTCGGGAATAGTTCGCGGGTATGCTGGAAACCCCAGATCTTCTGCGGCCAGCGTTGCCAGTTGCCGATGTGGATGCGGTACTCGGGCGGCGGCGGGAAGCCTTGCATGAGCCGTGCCGGGTCGAGCGCCGGCGTTGCCGCTGGCGCTGGCACCGGCGCGGTCGCCTGCGCGACGGCCACGCTGGCCGCCGACGCGAGCGCGGTCGCCGCAACGAGCGTGAGGAGCAACTTCCTCGCGAGCTCCATCAGTAGTGCACTCCCTTCATGAGCGAGGCGAGGGCGACCTGCTCGCTGGTGGGTTCGGCGGGCTTGCCCGGTAGCGCCTTGCCCGCCGGTGCCGGCGCGGTGTCCTCGAACATCCGGAACGAGCCGTTCATGGAGTGCGCGTAGGACTTCGGCGAAAGCACGTTCCAGACCTGCATGAAGCGGCCCATGTCGGTTGCGATACGGCTCGGCTTGTTGATCACTGCGTCGACCAGCATGTCGGCCGCCTCTTCCGGGCTGAGCGTCGGTGCGTACTCGTACACCTTGGTCGGGCTGATCATCGGCGTGCGCACCAGCGGCATGTTGATGTTGGTGAAATGCACGTCGCGATCCGCGTACTCGACCTCGGCGCAGCGCGTCCAGCCCTCGAGCGCGGACTTCGAGGCGATGTAGGCCGAGAATCGCGGAGGCGGGCCGAGCACGCCCATCGAGGAAACGTTGATGATGTGCCCTGAACGGCGCTCGCTCATGCCGGGCAGCACGCGCAGGGCCAGGCGCAGCGGTGCGTAATAGTTGATCTGGATCGTGCGCTCGAAGTCGTGGAAGCGGTCGTAGGAGTGCTCGACCGCGCGGCGGATCGAGCGGCCGGCGTTGTTGATCAGGATGTCGACGCGGCCGTGGTCCGCGACCACCTGGTCGATGAAGCGGTCGGCGGCTGGAAGATCGGCGAGGTCGACCTGGTAGATGTGGCAGATGCCGCCGGCGGCCTCGATCGTCTGCCTGGCCTCCTCGAGCTTGTCGAGCGTGCGCCCTGCGATGACCACGTTCGCACCGGCGCCGGCCAGGCGCAGTGCCGTCGCGAGACCGATGCCCGAGCCGCCGCCGGTGATGATGACGACCTTGCCGCGCACGTTGCCGTCGAGCGTGTGGTCGATGAACAGGTCCGGATCGAGGTTGCGTTCCCAGTAGTCCCAGAGCCGGGGCGCGTAGGTCTCGAGCTTCGGCACCTCGATGCCGCTGCCCTTGAGCGCCTTGCGGGTCATGCGACTCTCGAATCGCGTGTGCCAGGTGAACAGCGTGACTGCTCCCGGGGGCAGCCCCGCGCCGGCCAGGAGCGAGTTCACCATGCGCTTGACCGGCGGCAGCTTCGCGAGCGTGGCAGCGAGCCCCGAGGGCATGAACGCAAAGACCTTGGGATCGAGCCGCAGCGCGAAGCGTGGCGCGTGCCCGGCATCGGCGAAGATGTTCAGTATCTGGCCGCCGCTGTAATGGTCCGGGTTCACGAGGTGGAAGCACTCGCCGTCGAGGCCTTCCTTGTGCGCGAGGTAGTCCATCGCCGCCACGACGTAGTCCACCGGCACGATGTTGAACTGGCCGGATTCGATGCCGATCAGCGGGAACCACGGCGGCAGCACCCGGCGGATCTTCTGCAGCATCTTGAAGGCGAAGTAAGGGCCGTCGATCTTGTCGATCTCACCGGTCTGTGAGTGGCCGACGACCGACGATGGGCGGTAGATGCGCCAGGGCACCTTGCACTCGCGGCGCACCAGCGCTTCGGAGTCGTACTTGGTCTTGAAGTAGGGGTTCGGGAGCTCGCCCGCCTCCTCGAACATGTCCTCGCTGAAGTTGCCGTCGTACATCCCGGCGACGGCGATCGAACTCACATGATGGAAGCAGCCGGCGGCGAGGGCTTCCGCGCACTGCATGGCGTGGCGCGTCCCGTCCACGTTGGCTGACTGCTGGCTCTCGGCACTGGCGGCCAGGTCATAGATGGCGCCGACGTGGAAGAAATGGCCGATCCGGCCGCGCAGTCGTTCGCTGTCCTTCTTCGACAGCCCGAGCTTCGCCTGGGCGAGATCGCCCGTCACGGCCTGCAGGTGCGTTCCCGCCGCCGGGTATCGGGCCTGCAGTTGTTCGAAGCGCTTCCCGGAGCCCGGTCGGACCAGCACGTGAACCGTGCCGCCCCGCTCGAGCAGCCGGCCGACGAGATAACGACCAATGAAACCGGTGCCCCCGGTGACGAAGTACTCCACGGCTGCTCCCCCTGGCTGTGATATGGATGGTCGAGTAAGGCAACATTAGTGGCTCATGTCAGTGGCTGATGTCAACCGCTGAATCGTGCAGGCCAACCGGCCGGCAGGCGGGCTCGGGCCGGGGGCTGCTGCAGTGCAGGACGCATGACGAGGGGCGCAATGGGCTGGAAGATGATCTACCTCGCGCGGCGCAACCCGGCCCTGGCGGCGGAGCAGTTCCCGCAGGCCTGGCGCGAGCACTCCGCCCTCGGGGCCGCCTGCACCAACGTGCGCGACCGGATCCTGTCAGTCGCACAGTGCTCGCGCATTCTCGGGGACGAGACCCTGCGTGGCGCCTCGGACGCCTATGACGGCGTCAACCTCCTGACACTGCGCGACCTCGAGGCGGCCACCGCGATCTGGAACGACCCGGAAACCCTGGCCGTCATGCGCCCTGACGAGCCGCGCGTGTTTTCGACCTACGTGCGCGACTTCACCCTGGTGTGCGAGGAGCGGGTCGTCCGGGACGAGCCGCGTGGCACGACCTGCCTCGTCGGCTTCCTGCGGCGCGCAGCGACCGTGACCCTTGCAGACTGGAAGACGCGTATCGCGCCAGGCGCGGTGGACGCCTCGATGGCCGGCGGCGCCTTCGCGGTTGCGCGGCGCGTGGTACACGACGTCGTACACGCGCCTCCGCCGCCGGGCTACGAGTACGACAGCATCGTCGAGTGGTGGTTCGACTCGCCCGGCACCGCGCTCGTGGCATTCGGCGGTCGCGACCTGCGCGATGCTCTCGTGGGGCCGGCCTGGTCGGGCGTCGATCTCGGGAATTCGGTGTTCATGTTCACGCGAGTCACGCACAGCCGGCCATGACCGTGGGGGCCGGCCCCCTGTGGTACGCTCTGCTGGGGAGTCGGGGCGGACTGCATTCCTGGCCTCTTGCCGGCGACCCGGGGTCGTCCTCTTTGCCGTTCATTCCTGCCGCAACAGACCGGATGGAGCTGCCATGAGCCGCGCGCGAACCTACAACCTGGCGGACCTGTTCGAGATCGTGGCTGCCTGCGTGCCCGACCGGATCGCGTTCCGCTGTGGCAGCCATACGCTGAGCTTCCGGGAGCTCGACGAACGCGCCAATCGGGCCGGGTCGGCGCTGCGCGCGCGCGGAATCGGCCGTGGCGACCACGTCGGCATCCAGCTCTACAACTCTGTCGAGTACCTCGAGGCCTTCCTCGGCTGCTGCAAGGTCGGCGCCGTGCCCGTCAACGTGAACTATCGCTACGTCAGCGAGGAACTCAGCTACCTGTTCCGCACGCTCGATCTCAAGGCCCTGGTCTACGGCACCGACTTCGAGGCCGAGGTGGCCGCGACGGTGCCCCGCGTGCCGACGCTGAGGACGCTGTTGCGCGTCGGTGGCGGCGAGCGGCCGGCCGGCGTGGATGATTTCGCCGCGGTGATGGCGTCCGGCTCGTCGCAGCTCGACGACCCGGGGCGATCGGACGACGACATCTACATGCTCTGCACCGGTGGCACGACCGGCATGCCCAAGGGCGTCATGTGGCCGCACAAGGCGATCTTCATGGCGGCGCTCGGCGGCGGCGGCATTTACTTTGGCCGCCCGCCGATCAGGCGTCCCGAGGAACTGTCGGAGTTCGTGCCGCACGGCCCACCGCTGGTACTCTTCCCGGCCGCACCGATGATGCACGGAGCGGCCATGTGGGCCACGCTCATCAGCCTGCTGTCCGGGCA
>JAGOXN010000307.1 GCA_018059685.1 Steroidobacteraceae bacterium
GAGCAGGGCGAGCAACTGCTCGAGGCTGATGATCATCTGGCCGTGGCCCTCGGCAACATATTGGTGGCCAACGGCCTCGGCACAGATGCGCCGGCCGAGGCTCGATACATTTCTCTTGGTTCCGGCGTGATTGTCGATTCGTCAGTCTAATCGTGCCGAACCAGCCTCCACTGCATCGGCCGTTGCCGATATGTCATAGGTGACATACGATGCCCGTGGATCGTGCGGATCGGCCACTCGTCTGGCTGCACGGCGAGATCCGGACCCCGCCGTTCTCGACGGCTGCGAGGGTCGAGTCTGGGGAGCTGCTACGCCGATTGCAGCGGCGGGAGTCCCTGGCCTATCCGCACTCGCGACCGCTGCCCATCGTTGGGCCAGCGTGTCACGAACTGCGGATTACGGATGCGGGAGCGAATTGGCGCATCGTCTATCACCTCCGGGCCGACGCGGTTGTGATTCTCGCAGTCTTCGCCAAGAAGACTCGTCGGACGCCGGCCCAGCAGATCGAGGCCAGTCGTGACAGGCTGCGGCGGTACCTGAAGGACATTGGTCAGAGGTGAATACATGCGAGCTGACGCTGCCCGAAGGCTAAAAGCGCGCGGCTGGAAGGTCGGCGACGCGACGGAGTTTCTCGGTCTTTCGGACCAGGAGGCGGCCCTTGTGGAGCTGCGCCTCGCGTTGAGTCGTTCCGTGCGTGAGCGCCGCTTGAGGCTCGGGCTGTCGCAGGTCGAGCTCGCGTCTCGCCTCGGTTCGAGCCAGTCGCGCGTCGCCAAGCTCGAGGGCGCCGACGCCACGGTTTCGATCGACCTGCTGATCCGAGGTCTGCTCGCGCTCGGCGCGAGCAGACGCGAAATCGGTCGTGCGCTGGCGGAGTGAGCGCGGTGGGCCGGCGTGGGATCAGCACACCGGCTCATGCGGATCGGCGGGAAAATACCGACGCACCCACTCACGCATCTCCTTGTCGAACATGAGCACGGTCTCGCTGCTCGAGCCATAGGCCGCTTCGAGCCACGCCGCCCTAGTGACGGTGCGGCCCTCGGCGCGCAGGTGCTCGGCGACCGGATCACCGCGCAGCCACTCTGGCAGCTCGGGCGGGGAGGCGTCGGGTTTCGTCATGACCCTGATCCGGAGTTACCTTGGTGGTTGCGGGGATCATCCCACAAGCGGAGCAGGCGTCATGTCGAAAGGAATGGACCGGGGAGGGAAATGACGGTGGTCAAGAACGGCATGCGACCAGTACACCCCGGCGAGGTGTTGCGCGAGGAGTACATGAAGCCCCTCGGCCTCAGCGCCAATGCGCTCGCCAAGGCGCTCAGTGTCCCGGCGCCGCGCATCAACGACATCGTGAGGGGTCGGCGCGGGATTTCGGCCGACACGGCGATGCGCCTCGCTCGATATTTCAGCGGCGATGCACGTTCCTGGCTGAACCTGCAGACGGCCCATGACCTTCGCGTGGCGGAAAAAGCCAGCGGCAAGCGCATCGCCCGGGAGATTTCGCCCGCAGCGGCATGACATAGGGACAGGCCTTGTGGCGTGAAGTCGGAGAATGCGCGCCGAGAGGTCAGTCTCGGCCGGCGCGAGCCACGGCGGTCACGCCGCGATCTTCAATCCGACGGGGATGCCGGCTTTGGCGCACAACCCGACGAGGTAGTCGAGCGACAGCAACTCGACCTTGCCGCGCGCTATTTCCGAGACTCGCGGCTGTGCGATACCCAGGCGCCTGGAGGCCTGTGCCTGGGTCAGGCTCTCCCGCTCGATCCAGTCACTTTCCTACGCACGATTCACTTCTTCGGCACGCTGCGCGCACGAGCCTCCGGCTCGTCTTCACCGCCGGGCGCGAGCTTCATCGCGGCCCAGCGCCGGAGTGCGCGCACCTTCTGCGGCCCGCTGCGGGGGTTGCGCATCAGCGCTTCGATGTTGCGCATGACCAGGTCGATCTCCGCATCCGCGGCGACGCCATCGGCCTTCACGCCCCACAGGTCGATGCGCCGCTCACAGCGCTCGCCGAAGCGCAGCACGGCGTGGAACCACCGCGGCTGTCGCCAGTTCCCGACGAGGAGATCCAGTCCGGCGGCCACGAGCGACACCGGGATGAGCGTGATGTCGAGCAGCGCTTCGAGACCCAGCTTGACCTGGAACACGATGACGTCGCGCAGGAGCCGCAGGCGCGAGCCGCGATGGGTACTGCCGGTCATGATCGAGCGTAGCCCGCCACTGCAGATTCAATGGCCCGCCTGCTCGACCCGGCACGGTGGCCGGGCATCAAGCAACTGCCCGCCGGCGAGGTGTTGCGCGGGGGCAAAGCACCGGCTGCGCCGCGCGGGCCAACGCATACCACGCAGCCAGGCCGTCGTGACTCACCCCGCCAGCGCCGCGTGCACCTCATCCAGCATCTTCTTCGCATCCCCGAACAGCATCCGGTTGTTCTCCTTGTAGAACAGCGGATTGTCGACGCCGGCGTAGCCCGAGGCCATCGAGCGCTTCATCACGATCGAGGTCTTCGCCTTCCACACCTGCAGCACCGGCATGCCGGCGATCGGACTCGCGGGGTCGTCCTCGGCCGACGGGTTCACGATGTCGTTGGCGCCGATCACCATCGAGACGTCGGTGTCGGGGAAGTCGTCGTTGATCTCGTCCATCTCGAGCACGATGTCGTAGGGCACCTTGGCCTCGGCGAGCAGCACGTTCATGTGGCCGGGCATGCGGCCCGCGACCGGATGGATGCCGAAGCGTACGTTCACGCCCTTCTCACGCAACTGCTGCGTGATGTCGTTGACGAGGTGCTGGGCCTGCGCGACCGCCATGCCGTAGCCGGGCACGATGATCACGTTCTTCGCCGAGCTCAGCAGCTCGGCCGTCTCGCTCGCACTGATCGCGGTCACTTCGCCCGCGGGCTGCGCACCGGCCGCGGCGGGCGCCGTGCCGCCGCCCGTGCCGAAGCCGCCGGCGATGACGGCCAGGAACTTGCGGTTCATCGCGCGGCACATGATGTAGGAGAGGATCGCGCCCGAGGAGCCGACGAGCGCGCCGGTGACGATCAGCAGGTCGTTCGAGAGCATGAACCCGGTGGCGGCCGCGGCCCATCCGGAGTAGCTGTTCAGCATGGACACCACGACGGGCATGTCGGCGCCGCCGATCGCCATCACCATGTGCACGCCGAAGGCGAGCGCGAT
This sequence comes from Steroidobacteraceae bacterium, assembly GCA_018059685.1. Classification (GTDB taxonomy): domain Bacteria; phylum Pseudomonadota; class Gammaproteobacteria; order Steroidobacterales; family Steroidobacteraceae; genus RPQJ01. The sequence goes on from JAGOXN010000307.1 coordinate 3,174, forward strand.
GATCGTCATGATGATGAGCGGCACCATGCCGGAACTAACGTCGTGGGCCTGCAGGAACCGCATGCCGAACCAGATGACGGCGATCAGGCCGGCGAGGTTGAGCAGGTGCCGGCCGGGCAGCAGGACGGGCTTGCCACCGATCTTCGCTGAGAGCTTGCCCCAGGCGATGACCGAGCCCGAGAACGTGACCGCGCCGATCAGGATGCCGATGTAGATCTCGACCTCGTGAATGGTCTTCTCGGCGCCGGTGAGCACGATCGAGGTGTCGACATAGCTCGCGAACCCGACGAGGCAGGCCGCGAGGCCCACGAGGCTGTGCATGATCGCGACGAGCTCGGGCATCTGCGTCATCTGCACCGTGCGCGCCGCGTACAAGCCGATGGCTCCGCCAACGACCAGCGCGCCCACGATCCAGGGAATGCCGGCCGCCGTCACTCGCGGCCCGAACACCGTGGCGAGCACCGCGATCGTCATGCCGACGATGCCGAAGAGGTTGCCACGGCGCGAGGTCTCGGGATTGGAGAGCCCGCCGAGGCTCAGGATGAACAGGATGGTGGCGCCGATGTAGGCCACTGCGGCGAGATTGGCGGACATGCCTGCGCCCCCCTTACTTCCGGAACATCGCGAGCATG
>JAGOXN010000309.1 GCA_018059685.1 Steroidobacteraceae bacterium
AGGGCGTGTTGCTGGGCGTGCTGTTCACCGTCGCCTCCGTGCTGCTCTCCTCGGTCGGCGCGCTGGCCGCGAGCCGCAACCGGCTGCACGGCCTGACGTTCTGGCCGGCGCTCGGGTTCGGCATGCTCTACGGCGCCGCGGTTGCCGCGCTCGCGGCGCTGCTGCAGGGTCAGAGCTTCGCACCGCCGGCCGTCGCCTCGTGGTGGACCGCGCTCTTCTACCTGTCGCTCGCCGGATCGGTGCTCACGTTTGCCTGCTACCTGACGCTGCAGGAACGCATCGGTCCCGGCCCCACCGGAACCATCGGCGTGATGACGCCGCTGCTGGCACTGGTCGTGTCGATGATCTTCGAAGCCTTCCGGCCGGATGTGCTGACGCTGGCCGGGGCTGCGCTCGCGGTGGCGGGAAACGTGCTGATGTTGCGGCGAGCTGCTTCACTGGCGGCTCGCAGACGAAGCGGAGGAGCCATTCGATGACGAGCAGTAAGAGACGCGCGATCGGCCTCCTGCTTTGCAGCGTCGCAGTCGCAGCGATGGGTGCGGACGAGACATTTCGCTGCGGCAGCAGGCTCATCGAGGTCGGAATGACGCAGGCCGAGGTGCTGGCGTATTGCGGCGAGCCGACGTCGAAGTCGGTCGAAGTGCAGGACGTGCGCAGCGGTACCCGGAACGTGGGGACGACCGAAGTTCAGCGGTGGACCTACGAGTCCTATCAGGCGACGCGGGTGCTGGTCTTCGACCAGGAGAAACTCAGGTCCATCGAGTGAGGCGAGCAATGGGCTGAGGTGAGTCGCGGGGCGATTCCGGGGGGCGGGGTGTGGCGCTCGTGGCACGCACGGCCTCGCTGCGCGCGGTCTCCTCGGTGGCGGTGATGCGGGATTTGGGCTGCGCGAGCAGGGTTTCATCCCCGGCTCCCTCGCTGGCAGACTCTCCAGGAATTACCCTACCAGCTATACGCGGAGAACCCACTCGTGACCCGCACCCGGCGTGTTCAAGAACGCCATCGACTGGCTGTCACGGCCGCCGAGCGACATTCCGCGGCTCTTCGGCGACCGGCCGTTCGCGCTGATCGGCGCATCAGCGGGCCGCCCGCTGAGCCGACGAGAGGCGACGTGAAGGTATTCGTCCAGTGCACCGACCGGCTGCGATTGCGGCGCGGGGCGTCATGCGCGGCGGCCCTGGTATTGGCCTGCGCACTGACGGCTGCGTGTGGCGACGGCGCCGGCCACCGGCAGTCGCGATCCGGCATCGAGTTCGGCGTCTGGGTCGCCGAGGCGGGCGGCGAGCTCAAGTTCATGGCGACGTCGGAGGTCCCCTACGTCGAGAACCAGCCGTTCGGTTGGCGCGTGAAGGGCGGAAGTCCAGCCGCCCCGGTGAAATGGGTCGAGACGATCCATTTGCCCGCGGCCCCGCAGTCCTGGGAAGGCGTTGCCGACAGCACGAACATCACGATCTCCGAGGATGGACGCTCGGCGACGACCTTCGGCCAGTCCCTGCCGATCGACGAGTTCGTCGGCAACGTCTGGTACGTGTCGGTCGGCGATCCGACGGGTGCATGTGAAATGTCGGTTGAGCTCGAGGACGGCCGGAAGGCGTCGTTCCGCTTCCGGATCGTCCAGTCGCCAGGAGGCTTGAGCGACCTGTCGGGCGGCGAAGTGATCTGAATGTTCCGGCGTCTGGTCGTCCGCGGGGCCGCGTTCAGTTCTCCGCAACCTTCAGCACGACCCGGAAGCGCGCCTGGCCGCTCATCATGCGCTCATAGGCTTCCTCGGCACGCTGCAGGGGATACTTCTCGTTGAGCGACCGCACACCGGTGAGCGCGCTGAACGCCATCGTGTCCTGCGAGTCGATCGACGTGCCCGAGTACCAGCCTCGCACCGACTGGTTGCCGCCGATGAGCTGGAAGGGTGAGACCTCGAGCGTCGGCACGGCACCGATCACCATCATCGTGCCACGCGGACCGAGACCGCCGAGCACGGCCTGCATGGCCGCAGCGCTGGCCGCGGTTGCGAGGATCACCCGGGCGCCGCCGAGTACGCGCAGCGCCTGCCCGGCGTCCTGCGCGGCGCTGTCAATGTAGTCGTGCGCGCCGAGATCACGAGCCAGCGACCCCTTGTCCGCCCCGCGCGCGATCGCGATGGTACGAAAACCCATGCGCTGGGCGAACTGGACCGCGAGGTGTCCGAGCCCTCCCAATCCGAGCACCGCGACGGTGTCGCCCGGGCGGGCGCCGGAATTGCGCAGGGCGTTGAAGGTCGTCACCCCCGCGCACATCAATGGCGCAGCGTCCAGTGCGCCGATCGCGTCCGGAACGCGGGCGATCGCCGTTGCGGGCGCCACCATGTACTCGGCGTAGCCGCCGTCGCGGGTGATGCCCGTGGCATCGGTCTGCGTGGTGCAGCAGAAGAAATCGCCGCGCCGGCAGTTCTCGCAGTGGCCGCAATAGCCTCCGTTCCAGCCGACCCCGACCCGCGCGCCCTCGCGCCACCCACTGACGCCCGAACCCAGTGCGTCGACGACACCGACGGCCTCGTGGCCCGGGATCCTCGGAAAGACCAGCCCGGGGACATGCCCCGACTTCACGAACGAGTCGCTGTGACAGACACCGCATGCCTCGACCCGGATGCGCACCTCGCCAGCCCCGGGCGCAGGGACCGCGCGCTCCACCAGTTCGAAGGGTCCGTCGGGTCGGGACACCTGCATGGCGCGCATCGTAGCCACGGCCGTACCTCGATGGTTCATGGACTGTCGCCGCTGACTATACGTCAATCGCAGCGGTGCCTGGCGAAGCCCTGGATGCAGCGTCAGTTGAGGATGCTGCCGACGCGCAGTGCGCCACGTGGCGCAAGGCACTCGCGGTCCACGCAGCCGCGGGTGCACACTACGCCCATGCGTCACTCGGAATTCCTCGCCGCCGCACTCGACGCGGCGCACGCCGCGGCGGAGGTCGTGCGTCACTACTACCAGTCCAACCTCGCCGTCACGCTCAAGGCCGACAAGTCGCCGGTCACGGTCGCCGATGTCGAGACCGAGAAGGTAATCCGCTCGGTCGTCGCGGCGAAGTTTCCGGATCATGGTTTCTACGGGGAGGAAACCGGCTCGAGCGGCCTCGATGCCGAGTACCTCTGGATCGTCGATCCGATCGACGGCACCAAGGCGTTCGTGCGCGAATATCCGATGTTCTCGACACAGATCGCGCTGATGCACCGCGGACGTCTGATCGTCGGCGTGTCGTCCGCCCCCGCCTACGGTGAACTCGCGTACGGGGAGATCGGCGCAGGCGCGTGGCTCAACGACCGGCCTGTCCGGGTGAGCGGGATCGACGCGATCGAGGCGGCGGCCCTGTCGACGGGCAACCTGAAGACGCTCGCGACGGGGCCCAGGTGGCCGGCGTTCGGGCGGCTGGTGGGTCGCCTGGGCCGCATCCGTGGCTATGGCGACTTCCTGCAGTATCATCTGCTCGCCTCGGGCAGGATCGACGCGGTCGTCGAATCCGACGTGAACATCCTCGATGTCGGCGCCTGCGCGGTCATCGTCGAGGCGGCGGGTGGTCGGTTCACCGACCTCGACGGGCGTCCACTCTCGCTCGAAAGTACCTCGGTGCTCGCGACCAACGACCGGCTGCACGAACGGGTCCTCGGCGCGCTGACCGGCTGAACGGCCGGCACGGCCCGCTCGGCCCGTCGCACGCCGGGTAACCCACGAATCACGAGGAGCGCAGCATGTCCGACAGGAAACTCATCACGGTGTTCGGCGCGACGGGCGCCCAGGGCGGCGGTCTCGCGCGGTCGATTCTCGCGGACCC
>JAGOXN010000308.1 GCA_018059685.1 Steroidobacteraceae bacterium
ACCCTGGGGCGCCTGGCCGCCAGTGCGACCGACAGCCGATTCATCGCCATCTCGGCCGTGCTTGCCGGGGTGAAGGACATCCGGCAAGCCATCGACGAGGCCCAGGCAGAACTGGGCAACCATGGTCGATCGACGGTGCTTTTCGTCGATGAGATCCATCGCTTCAACAAGGCGCAGCAGGATGCCCTACTGCCCCATGTCGAGTCGGGGCTCCTGACCCTGGTGGGGGGAACGACCGAGCATCCGGGGCTGGCGGTCAATTCCGCTCTGCTCTCACGCGCGCAGGTCTATACCCTCGAACCGCTGTCCGGCGACGAACTGAACCAGCTCTACGAACGCGCACTGCCGCATCTCCAGGGCGTCACGTTGGACGCGGACGCGCTGGATCTGCTCAAGGGCTTTGCCGATGGCGATGGCAGGCGCTTCCTCAATCTGCTTGAGCAGGTGACGAATGCTGCGTCGGGCGCGGGCAAGGCCGTGGTCGATGGCGAGTTTGCCAAACTGTCCACCAGCCCATCACTGCGCAGGTTCGACAAGGGCGGCGACGAGTTCTACTGGCAGCTCTCCGCCTTCCACAAGTCGCTGCGGGGCTCCGACCCCGACGCGGCCCTGTACTGGCTGGCCCGCATCCTCGACGGCAGCGGCGACGTCAGCCAGGTGACGCGCCGCATGATCGTGGTGGCCAGCGAAGACATCGGCAATGCCGACCCGCAGGCGCTGCAACTGGCGCTCAATGCCGCGCTGGCTTATGAGAGGCTGGGTTCCCCCGAAGGCGAAATACCGATTGCCCACGCGGCGACCTACCTTGCTGCCGCCCCCAAGTCGAACGCTGCCTATGCCGCCTGGAACAAGGCGAAGGCCTTCGTCAAGAACAGCGGCTCCCTGCCTGTGCCTCTCCATCTTCGCAATGCGCCGACGAAGCTGATGCAGCAGATGGGGTATCACGAAGGCTACCGCTATGCCCATGACGAGCCCAACGGCTATGCCGCTGGGCAAAGCTACTTTCCCGAGGGCGTGGCGCGGCCGGGCTGGTATCAGCCAACGGACAGAGGTGTTGAGCGCAGGCTGGGAGAAAGGCTTACTTGGCTGCGCTCGCTGGATGATGGGACGCTGCCAGAGGCGGACGCCTGACCGGTCGCCTCCGAAACCGGCTCATCGCGACTTCACGAACTACAGGAACAGGATAAGAACATGTCAGCCACTTCTTTCGGTGCATCCTCGGCGAATATCAGCCGGGGACGCGTTGCCCGCTATCTGCGCACGGAGTCTGGTGCTGCGGTGCTGCTGGTGATCGTCACGGTCGTGGCGCTGGCGTGGGCGAACTCGCCGCTATCCGATGCCTATTTCGCGTTGTGGCACCTGGACGTCGGGTTTGACTTCGGGCCGCTGGGCCTGCACATGGATCTGCATCACTGGGTCAACGACGGCCTGATGGTGGTCTTCTTCTTCCTGATCGGCCTGGAGGTGCGTCAGGAGTTCGCCCACGGATCGCTCAGGGACCGCAGCCGTGCCCGTCTCGCTCTGATCGCGGGTGTCGCAGGTGTCGTGCTTCCCGCGCTGGTGTATGTCCTGATCGTGGGGCTGGCCGGAAGTGAAGGCCTGCACGGGTGGGGGGCGGTGGTCGGCACCGATACGGCATTCATGCTGGGCACCCTGGCGATCGTCGGCCCGCGGCTATCCGGTCAGTTGCGCGTGTTCCTGCTCACCCTGACCGTGGTCGATGACTTCCTCGCCGTGTCCATCATCGGCATCGTCTATAGCGAGGAGATTCGGATCGTCCCGTTGTTGATCGCCCTCGCCAGTCTCGTTGCGTTGTGGTGGCTAGGGCGCACCCGCCAGTGGCGGGCAATGCCGTATGTGCTGATCGTGATCGTGCTGTGGCTCGCAACCGTGTACTCCGGCATCCATGCCTCTCTCGCCGGGATGGCCGCGGGGCTGCTGATCCCCGCCTACGCGACGCAACGTCACAAGGTCGTCGCGGCAAAACAACTGTTCCGCGACTTCTGGCAGTCTCCGAGTGCCGCATCGGCCCGCGCGGTGGACTGCGGGCTGTCCCGGGGTATCTCGGTGAACGAGCGATTGCACGAGTTCCTGCGGCTGCCGACGGCGCTGCTGATCGTGCCGGTGTTCGCCTTGGCGAACGCCGGAGTGGACGTGCGTGGCGGGCTGCTCGCCGAGGCCTTCGGCTCGCCAGTCACGTGGGGCGTCATCGCAGGGCTCGTGCTCGGCAAGCTCGTGGGCATCGGGCTCATCACGCTCGTCGCCGTCCGTCTCGGCCTGGGCCGGCTGCCCGAGGGCGTCGGGGTGGGGAGCGTGTTCGGTGGTGCGGCACTGTCCGGGATCGGCTTCACCGTGTCGCTGCTGATCATCGGGCTCGCGTTCGGCACGACCTCCGACCTGGGCCGCCAGGCGACGGTCGGCGTGCTCGTGTCGATGGTGTTCGCCACGTTGCTCGGGTGGCTGATCTTCAAGGTCGCCGCCAAGCGGTGGGGTGAGAAGACCGCTGACCTGCCGATGGTGCTTGAGCCACCGGTCGATCCGGAGATCGATCACATCCGCGGGCCGGAGGACGCCCAGCTCACACTCGTCGAGTACGTGGACTTCGAGTGCGCGTACTGTGCGCACGCGACCGGTTCTTGGGACGATCTGCGTGCCCACTTCGGGGACGACCTGCGGTATGTGGTGCGCCATCTGCCGCACCACCCGCACGGGCCGATCGCCGCGCGGGCGTCCGAGGCAGCGGCGAACCAGGGGATGTTCTGGCCGTGGCTGGACTTCGTGTTCACCCGTCAGCATGCGCTGGAGCGCGAGCATCTGATCGGCTACGCCGCCGAGCTTGGGCTCGACGTCGAACGGTTCATCGCGGATCTCGACAGCACCGCGGTGATCGAGCGTGTCGAGCGCGACCTCGCCAGTGCGGTCGCCAGCGGTGCGCACGCCACGCCGACGTTCTTCGTCGAGGGTCGTCGTCTGCGCGGCAGCTACGACGCCCGCACTGTCACCGCGGCGCTCGAAGCCAGTCGCCGCGGCCCACGAACTCAGGAAGTCCCGTCCTGAGCGGGACGAACTACAGGATAAGAACATGCCAAACAATTCTTTCGGTGAATCCTCTTGTACCGCTGCGGCCAGCGGCCTCGTGCAGGTGCGCGGGGCGCGCGAGAACAACCTCAAAGAGGTGGACGTTTCCATCCCGCGTAACGCGCTCGTGGTGTTCTCGGGAGTCTCCGGCTCCGGGAAGTCCTCGCTGGCCTTCGGCACCATCTATGCCGAGGCTCAGCGACGTTACTTCGAGTCGGTGGCCCCCTATGCGCGGCGATTGATCGACCAGGCCGGCGTGCCCGACGTCGATGCGATCGACGGCCTCCCGCCGGCGGTGGCGCTGCAGCAGCAGCGTGGCTCCAGCAACGCGCGTTCCTCCGTGGGCAGTGTGACCACCCTGTCCAGCCTGGTGCGGATGATGTATTCGCGCGCCGGCGCCTACCCAGCCAACCAGCCGATGCTGTACGCCGAGGATTTTTCGCCCAACACGCCGCAGGGAGCGTGCCCGACCTGCCACGGCCTGGGCCATGTGTACGAGGTGACCGAGGCCATCATGGTGCCCGATCCCTCCCTGAGCATCCGCGAGCGGGCGATCGCCTCCTGGCCCCCCGCCTGGCAAGGCCAGAACCTGCGCGACATCCTGGTCAGCATGGGCTACGACGTTGACCGACCGTGGAAGGACCTGCCGAAGAAGGATCGCGACTGGATTCTGTTCACCGAGGAAACACCGACGGTGCCGGTGTACGCCGGCTTCACGCCCGCCGA
>JAGOXN010000310.1 GCA_018059685.1 Steroidobacteraceae bacterium
GCCCTGCGCACGCCGTCCTTGACCGCCATCGAACCGGCGATCTTGAACGCCATCTCGTTCGAGTCCACGTCGTGGTAGGAGCCGTCGAAGATCGTGACCTTGACGTCGACCACCGGGTAGCCCGCGATGACGCCACCCTCGAGCGCTTCCTTGACGCCCTTGTCCACGGCCGGGATGTACTCGCGCGGCACGGTACCGCCGACGATGCCGTTGACGAACTCGTAACCCTTGCCCTCTTCCTGCGGTTCGATCTTGAGCCACACGTGGCCGTACTGGCCGCGACCGCCCGACTGGCGCACGAACTTGCCTTCCTGTTCGACCGAGCCGCGGATGGTCTCGCGATAGGCGACCTGGGGCTTGCCGACGTTCGCTTCGACCTTGAACTCGCGCTTCATGCGGTCGACGATGATGTCGAGGTGCAGTTCGCCCATGCCGGCGATGATCGTCTGGCCCGATTCCTGGTCGCTGCTGACGCGGAACGACGGATCCTCCTTGGCGAGGCGCTGCAGGGCGAGTCCCATCTTCTCCTGGTCGGTCTTGGTCTTGGGCTCGACCGCCACCGAGATCACGGGCTCGGGGAACTCCATCTTCTCGAGCGTGATGACGGCGTCGAGGTCACACAGCGTGTCGCCGGTCGTGACGTCCTTGAGACCGACGGCGGCCGCGATGTCGCCGGCGCGGACCTCCTTGATCTCCTCGCGCTCGTTGGCGTGCATCTGCAGCAGCCGGCCGATGCGCTCCTTCCTGCTCTTGCCCGGCACGTACACCTGGTCGCCCGAGTTGAGCACGCCGGAGTAGACGCGGAAGAAGGTCAGGTTGCCGACGAACGGGTCGTTCAGGATCTTGAACGCGAGCGCCGAGAACCTGGCGTCGTCGCTCGCCGCGCGCGTGGCCTCGGCGCCGCTCTCATCGACACCCTTCACGGCGGGCACTTCGACCGGCGACGGCATATACTCGATCACCGCGTCGAGCATCGCCTGCACGCCCTTGTTCTTGAAGGCGGAGCCGCACAGCACCACGCAGATCTCCGTGCGGATCGAGCGCTCGCGCAGGCCGGCCTTGATCTCCTCGATGCCGAGTTCGCCGCTCTCGAGGTACTTGTGCATGAGATCGTCGTTGGCCTCGGCCGCGGCCTCGACCAGCTTCTCGCGCCACTCCTCGCATTCGGCCCGCAGGCCCGCGGGAATGTCCCGGTACTCGAACCTCATGCCTTCGGTCGAGTCGTCCCAGTAGATCGCCTTCATCTTGATGAGGTCGACCACGCCCTCGAAACCGTCCTCGGCGCCGATCGGCAGCTGGACCGGGACCGGGATCCCGCGCAGCCGGGTCCTGATCTGCTCGACGCAGCGCAGGAAATTGGCGCCCGCGCGGTCCATCTTGTTGACGAACGCGAGGCGCGGCACGCCGTACTTGTTCATCTGGCGCCACACCGTCTCGGACTGCGGCTGCACGCCGGAGACCGCGCAGAATACGGCGCAGGCCGAGTCGAGCACCCGCAGGCTGCGCTCGACTTCGATGGTGAAGTCGACGTGCCCCGGGGTGTCGATCAGGTTGAAGCGGTGCTCGGGGAAGTGGTTGTCCATGCCCTTCCAGAAGCACGTCGTGGCGGACGACGTGATGGTGATGCCGCGCTCCTGCTCCTGCTCCATGTAGTCCATGATCGCCGCGCCGTCGTGCACCTCGCCGATCTTGTGCGAAACGCCCGTGTAGAACAGGATGCGCTCGCTGGTCGTCGTCTTGCCGGCGTCGATGTGCGCCGAGATGCCGAAGTTGCGGTAGCGCTCGATCGGGGTATTGCGTGGCACGGTCGTGATCCTTGGGTCGTCGGTGCGGGCGTGCCGGGCTCACCAGCGATAGTGCGCGAAGGCCTTGTTCGCCTCGGCCATGCGATGCGTGTCCTCGCGCTTGCGCACGGCGGCGCCGCGATTCTCCGAGGCCTCGAGGAGTTCCGCCGCGAGGCGCTGCGACATGGACTTCTCGCTGCGTGCCTGGGCGGCGTCGATCACCCAGCGCATCGCGAGCGTCTGGCGGCGGGTGGAGCGCACCTCGACCGGCACCTGGTAGGTGGCGCCGCCCACGCGACGGGACTTCACCTCGACCATGGGCTTCACGTTGTCGAGCGCCTGCGTGAGCAGCTCGATCGCCTGGTCCGGCTGGCGCCCGGCTTTCTCGGCGATGCGGTCGATCGCACCGTAGACGATGCGTTCCGCAACGGATTTCTTGCCGCGCTCCATCACCATGTTCATGAACTTGGCGAGCAGCACGCTGTTGAACTTCGGGTCCGGGAGGATGCTGCGGGTCGGGGCTTGCGATCGGCGCGACATGACGGGTTACCTGAGCGTGATTCGTGGGGAGGCGGCTGCGGGCATCAGCCCTTGGGTCGCTTGGCGCCGTATTTCGAGCGTCCCTGCTTGCGCTCGCCGACGCCGGCGCAGTCGAGCGTGCCGCGCACGGTGTGGTAGCGCACGCCCGGCAGATCCTTGACGCGGCCGCCGCGGATCAGCACCACCGAGTGTTCCTGGAGGTTGTGGCCCTCGCCGCCTATGTAGCTGATCACCTCGTGGCCGTTGGTGAGGCGCACCTTGGCGACCTTGCGCAGCGCCGAGTTCGGCTTCTTCGGCGTCGTGGTGTAGACGCGCGTGCACACGCCCCGCTTCTGCGGCGAGCTGCCGAGGGCGGGCACCTTGCTCTTCCCGGCGGCTACGCGGCGCGGGCCACGGATCAGCTGATTGACGGTAGACATGCGAGGTGCGACTCCGAGACGTACCGGCGGTCGCAGCGCGTGCGTCACCGCCCTAGAAACACCGGGCCGCCTTAGCGGCGGCCCGATGAGAAGATGCCGGGGCCGCGCGGGTGCATCGCCGGCGGCCCCATCAGAAAGGCGCAAAATTTTAGGGAGGGCCCCAGCCGCTGTCAACCTGACGACGGCGCGGCGACCCTCCCCACAGGCCTCAACCCGCCCCCGCCTGCAACTCGTCCGACGCGGCGGACTCGAAGTCGGCGGCCGCCACCGCGGCCGGCGCCGTGACGAATCCTTCCGCGAGCGCCTCCTCGGGGCGGCGGCGCCGGGTCAGGTGATAGAACGAGCCGGTACCGGCCGGAATGAGCCGCCCCACGATCACGTTCTCCTTCAGGCCACGCAGGTCGTCCTTCATGCCGCGCACGGCCGCCTCGGTGAGCACGCGGGTCGTCTCCTGGAAGGACGCCGCCGAGATGAAGGACTCGGTGGCGAGCGACGCCTTGGTGATGCCGAGCAGGATCGGGTCGGTGATCGCCGGGAGCTTCCCCTCCTTCGTGAGGCGCTCGTTGGCCTCGAGCACGCGGGCCCGGTCCATCTGCTCGCCGCGCAGGAAGCCCGTGTCCCCGGTGTCGACGACCTCGATCTTGCGCAGCATCTGGCGAATGATCACCTCGATGTGCTTGTCGTTGATCTTCACGCCCTGCAGGCGGTAGACGTCCTGGATCTCGCGCACGAGGTAATTCGCGAGCGGCTCGACGCCCTGCAGGCGCAGGATGTCGTGCGGGTTCGGCTCGCCGTCCGCGATGACCTCGCCCCGCTCGACGTGCTCGCCCTCGAACACCGTGAGGTGGCGCCACTTCGGGATCAGCTCCTCGTGCTTCTCGCCCTGCTCGTCCGTGATGATGAGCCGGCGCTTGCCCTTGGTTTCCTTGCCGAAGCTCACCGTGCCCGAGTACTCGGCGAGGATCGCCGAATCCTTGGGCTTGCGGGCCTCGAACAGGTCCGCCACGCGCGGCAGGCCGCCCGTGATGTCGCGGGTCTTCGAACTCTCCTGCGGGATGCG
>JAGOXN010000311.1 GCA_018059685.1 Steroidobacteraceae bacterium
GCCAGTCCTCTGTCGAGGTGCGGTCGACCGTGCCGACGGAATAGAGCATGGCATTGTTGACCAGGACGTCGAGGCGGCCGTGGCGCTGTGCGGCGCCGTTGATTGCGGCGACGTACTGCTCTTCGTTACTGACGTCGGCCTGCACGGCTTCGGCCTTGCCACCTTTCGCGGCGATGGCCGCGACGACTGCGTCGAGCAGTTCCTTGCGCCGTCCGCAGACGACGACCGTGGCACCCTCCTCGGCGAAGCGATGGGCCGTGGCCTCACCGATGCCCGAACCGCCACCGGTGATGAAGGCCACCTTGCCCTGCAGACGACCCATCATTCCAATCTCCTCACTTGAAGTACGAGCCACCGTTCGCGATCACGTCGGCGCCGGTGATCATGGCCGCATCGTCGGAGGCGAGGAAGGCCACGACGGAGGCGATGTCGTCCGACTCGGCGATCCGCCCGAGGGGTATCGCCTGGATCATCTGGTTCTTCCATTCCTGCGAGATGCCCTTGAGGATCGGCGTGTCCACGGCGCCCGGCATCACGTTGTTGACACGGATGCCGCGGGGACCAAGTTCGCGTGCCATGGCGCGCGCCATGCCGATCAGCGCGGCCTTCGAGGCGGCGTAATGTGGCGCGCCCTCGCCGGACAGGGCCGAGGTACTGGACAGGTTCACGATCGCACCCTTGATGCCGTGCTTGACCATCAGGCGCACGGCCTCACGGGCACAGTAGAAGGCCCCGTGGAGGTTCACATTCAGTACTCCGTGCCAGCCCTCGTCTTCCATGTCGATCGTGATGTCCGGGTAGACCGTCGGCGTTTCGCCGCGCGCGAGCTGCGCGTTGCGCTCCGCCGTGCGCGCCATCAGCTTGGGATATCCGTCGCCCTTTGCGCCACCGATTCCGGCATTGTTCACCAGTACGTCGAGCCGCCCGTACTTCGCGTCCACCTCGGCGAACAGCGCCTGCACCGCCGCGCTGTCGGCGATGTTGCACACGCGCGCGATTCCGGCCGTTTCGCCTCCCGCCTGCGCGAGAGTCTCCTGCACCTTGGCCTCCTTGACGTCCAGCGCGACGACTCGGGCGCCTTCGCGAACCAGGCGCTGCGCGATGGCGCGCCCCATGCCCTGCCCGGCCCCAGTCACCACCGCCACCTTGTCCACGAATCTCATCGATATCTCCCCGGCCGCGGCCGCGATGTCCGGCCGCCCGCATAATCGCCGCGCACGGGCCGGCAGGCCCACCGACTGCAAGCGGGCGATTCTGGCCCTGGCTTCGGAACATCACATCGTCCAAATAAACGACAGCCGAATCCCGCGGACTCTGCCAGCATGTCCGCTGCGGCCGTGCAGCGGAAAACCGAGGCATCGCAGTCCGCGCGGGCCGCACGCGCCCGGCGCCCCGAACCGCATCACCCGGCGGATCGCGTGTGTGAACGGCCGCGACTCCGCCGAATGCACCGTGACGCAGCGCCTGTACTGAAAGAGGAGTGACACGTGGCCACCACACCGACGGTCGAAGAACGCATCGTTTCGGGCCAGCTCTGGGAAGAATACTGCGATGCCCTGAAACACGCGGGCCAGCTGCTCAAGCGGCCGGAAGCGCCCCGCGACGCATTCAATCAGGCGGAAGGCATGCGTTACCTGTCGCGCATGGTGCGCGCCGGCCTGGAAGCGCTGGTAGAAGCCGCAGAGCCCGAGTTCCCGGCCTTTCTGGCCAGTCTGGCGACCGGCACCATCAAGATGGGCGCCGACAACCCGGACAACCACTACCAGACCGCCCGCATCAAGGGCACCCTCGAGTACCGGATCCGGGGAAGCCGCGGCACCGTCCCGACCATCAATTTCGCGACCAAGAAGGGCGGCTATCACAAGCCTGGCGCCGACATGGTCGGCACGGGTTTTCTCGACGGCCGGGAACTGCAGGTTGGCGCCGACGGCAGATTCGAGATCGTGCTGTCCAGCCGGCGCCCGGAATCCGGCAACTGGCTGCCGCTCGAACCGGAGAGCAACCTGCTGCTGGTCCGGCAGACCTTTCGCGACCGCCGGAACGAGCAGGCCGCACAGCTCACCATTGAACGACTGGGCGCGCCTGCCGCGGCACCACCACTGGACCCGGCACAGTTTGCCGCGCAATTGATGGCGGCTGCGCGATACACGGAGCACACGGCGAAGTTGTTCTGCGACTGGGCGGCGCTCTTCAAGCGCGACCACTTCAACACGCTGCCGCTCGGCAACCAGGCCATGTTCCAGGCCGCAGGTGGCGACCCCAACATCCTCTACTACCACGGCTACTGGGAGCTGTCGGACGGCGAGGCCATGGTGATCGACGCGACGCTGCCGGATTGCGAGTTCTGGAACTTCCAGGTCGACAACTACTGGATGGAGTCGCTCGACTACCTGCGTCACCGCATCCACGTGAATTGCCACGACGCACGACGCAATCGGGACGGCAGCATGACCATCGTCATCGCCCACCAGGATCCCGGCCATGCCAACTGGCTGACCACCGCGGGACACCGGCTGGGCACCAGCCTGTTCCGTGTCATCGGCGCCAGGGGTGCCACGGCTGACATACGGACGCGAGTGGTGAAGCTCAGCGACTTCGTGCGGGAGACACCGCGTTGACGCTGGAGCTGAACGAACTCATGGCGGAGGCCAGCCGGCGCGCCGATGGCCTCACGGACTTCGGGGACGACCGGTTTCGTCCGGCCGCCGAGGCGCTGCTTGCGGCCATGCGCGACGAAGGCGGATTGTCGCAGGCGGGCCGCCAGATCTGGCACCAGCGCTGCGTCGAGATGCTCCGAAACCGGCTGGTGATGGAGGACTATTTCCGGCGGTACCCTGAGATCGAACGGGAAGAAATCAGTGGTCCGATCGTGATCGTCGGCTTGCCGCGCACCGGCACGACCTTGCTGCAACGGGTGCTCGGCTGCGATCGCCGCTTCTATCCCATGTTGACATGGGAATCGCGCTTTCCGACGCCGATGGTCGAACCGGGAGCCCCAGGCCCCGACCCTCGCATCGCCGTGGTCGAGGCCGAGACGGAGGCCATGATCAGGGCCAACCCGAACCTGCTCGCCATCCATCCGTTGAGTGCCACGGAGCCCGACGAGGAAGGCATGCTGATGGAGCATTCCTTCCAGAGTTTCTTCGATGCTTACGTGGACATCCCGAGCTACACCCAATGGATGTGGAATCACGACCAGACGACCGCCTACGAGTACCTGGAGCGGATGCTGCGCTTTCTCCAGTGGCAGAAGCGCAAGCGCGGCGACGAGGCCGGTGACTGGGTCCTGAAGACGCCCCATCACCTGCGCCAGATCGACGCCCTCTTCAAGGTGTTTCCCGGCAGCCGCGTGATCCAGACTCACCGGGATCCGCTGCAGACCATTCCTTCCATCGCCAGCTTCACCTTCAATCTCTGGAAGGTCTACATGGAGCAGCCCGATCCGGCGCGGGCCGGTCAGCAGTGGTCCGCGATTTTCGCCCGTGGCGTGCGGGATACGATTCGGTTCCGCGACGCACAGCCGCCGGAGCGGTTCCACGACGTCTGGTTCGCGGACACGCTTGCTCGACCACTCGACGTGGTCCGTGGAATCTACGACTATCTCGGGATCGACTTTCCGGCGGATACGCGCGAGAAGATGCAGGCCTATCTCGAGGCCAACCGCCGCGAGAAGCGGCCGCTGCACGAGTACTCGCTCGAGCACTACGGTCTCTCCGATGAGCAGATCGGGCGCGACTTCGCGCAGTACCGCGAGCGCTACATTCTCCCGCGCGACGCCTGATGTGGGG
>JAGOXN010000312.1 GCA_018059685.1 Steroidobacteraceae bacterium
ATCCTGCGCGACGTGACCGATGGCTCGACGCGACTGCAGCTCGCCGGGCGCCAGCATCAGCGGATGTGGCAGGTCGCGCCCGGCGAGCTGCAGTCGCGTCGAGCCATCGGTCACGTCGCGCAGGATGCGCGGGCAGATCGACAGGCGATCGAGTGACGTACGATTGGACACGGCCGTCACGCCTTCCGCGCTGCCCCCCGCGAGGTACTGGTAGACCGGGGCGGGGAGGGAACACTGCGCGAGCCGCTCGTAGTCACCCGCGCAGTGGACCCCGGCGGGCAGCGCGCCCGCCGGTGCGGTGCCGCCGTCAGAACTCATAGTTCAGCGTCAGCCGCGCATTGAAGGCATCGCCGTAGTACAGGAAGGTGCCGGAACGATATCCGGCGAGGAAATACTCCTCGTCGAAGACATTGTTGAGGTTCACCCGCAGGTCGAACTTCCTGCTGAACTGGTAGCTCGCGAACAGGTCGACGACCGTGTAATCCGGAATCGGCTGGGCGTACCGGCCGTCGGGCGTCAGCGCCGGCGCGGAATCAGGCTGCCCGGCATATTTCTCGCTCTCGTACTTCACCACGGCGCCGAGGGACAGCTCCGGCGTGACGAGGTACTTGAGCTGCGCAAAGGCGGTGGTATCCGCGAAGTTGCTCAGGGTCCTGCCCACCTGCCGCGGCACGTTGGATTCGAGGACCTCGGCTTCCATGTACGTCACGCCAGCGTTGGCCTGGAGCTTCCCGGTCACGTTGCCGCTCACGTCGAACTCGACCCCCCGCACCCGGTTCTTGCCGGTGTTCTGCGAACCGGTGGAGTCGTAGCCGGGCGAATTCGGCGTCTGCTCCATGACGTCGTCCTTGGTGATCTGGAAGACGGCCGCCGTGAGCAGCAGCTTCTCGCCCATGACGTTCCACTTGGTGCCGAGTTCGAGGATCTCCGAGGACTCCGGGGCACTGTCGGCAATCGTGACGCCGTTGCCCGGGTCGACGCAGATGCCGCCGTAGCCACAGCTCGATCCCACGTCGGACTCGCCGCCATTGATGTCGCTCGCCGTCGAGTAGCCGAAATAGACGTTCGCATCCGGCCGGAACTGGTAGGTCACGCCGAAATGGCCGTTCACCAGGTCGTCGACATAGTGGTAGTCGGACCGCACGAGCGCGTTGTTGCGGGTGGTCGTGTCGTAATCGAAGCTGTCGAGGCGCAGGCCGCCGAACAGCGTCCAGTGCTCGGCGACGTCGACCGTGTCCATGACATACACCGACGCCGTGTCGACATTCCAGTCGATGTCCCAGTGGCCCCTGGCGATCTGCCGGTTCATCAGCGTGCGTAGGCCGCTCACCGGCTTCCCGTCCGGGCCCACCGCGCACCAGGCATTGAGCGTCGTGCCATTGCCGAAGATGCAGGTCTGGCCCGAGTTGGTCACGTCGTAGACGCCATTTAGCACGCTGTGGCTCGAGTACTCGGCGCCGAAGATGAATTCATGCGTCATCCCGGCCAGGTCATGGTCGTGACGCAGGTTGGTCTGGTTGACCGCGTAGCGTACGTCCTGCCAGCCCTGGTGCGTGCTGAGCAGGATGGTGTCGTGCACGCCGCCGGGATTGGCGGGACCGGTGACCGCGCCTCGACCACCGGTGACGACGTAGCCGTTGTCGGAGGTGCCGTAGCGCGTCACGTTGAAGATGCGCGTCCTTTCGTCCACCTCGTACTCGAGGCGCGCGGTGACGGTGTCGACGTCGGATGACAGGAAGTCCTGCCTCTGTGCATAGACGGGGACGTTGCGGGCCGGCCTGCGGTCGGGCAGCGTGCCGGTGAGGAAGCTGCCCATGTCCGGGTTGTCCTCGGCCTCGAGGCCGTAGTAGTCGATCGTGACGTCGAGCCGGTCCGTGGCGGCCCAGTAACCCGACAGGGCGAGCCCGCGGCGGTCGCGGTCGGTGGGGCCTCGGTCCGGCACCTCCTCGTAGGCGTAGAGCGCGTTGACGCGCACGGCCACGTTCTCGCCCAGTACCTGGTTCGCATCGAGCGTCAGCCGCACGTGGTCGTCCGTACCGCCGGCGGCGGCCACCTTGGCGAAGTCGTACTCGGTACTGGCCTGCTTGGTGATGGCGTTGATGGCGCCACCGGACGTGCCGCGGCCGGCGAAGCTCGAGTTCGGTCCCTTTGAGACCTCGATCTGCGTGGTGGCGAAGCTCTCGCGGATGGTCATGCCCGGGTCGCGCAGGCCATCGACGAACACGTCGCTGCGGGCTTCCTGTCCGCGGATGATGTAGCGGTCGCCGAAGGCGTTGCCGTTCTCGCCGGTGCCCAGGGTGATGCCGGGCAGGGCATCGAGAATCTCGCGCAGGTCGGTCGTGCCCGAGTCCGCGATCTGTGCCTGGGTCAGCACGGAGAGGTTGAACGGTGTCTCGGCGAGGGGACGCGTGATGCGCGGGTCGCCCGAAGTCTTCGCCTTGTAGGGTGCTCCCGGTTCGGCATACGGATTGGTGTCGATCGCACGCTCCTCGATAGTGAGCGTATCGAGGCCGATGACTTCATCGGCCGCACCCGCCACTGCCGGCGCGAGCAGGGCCGACGAGATTCCGAGCGCGAGTGTGTTCCGCGCGCGACTGGCTGCATGCGGCGCGTACCCGTTGCGGAAGCTGCGCGGCAGCCGGACGTTCTTCCCTTGATTCGACACCCTCGACTCTCCTCGTGTACGTGCTGGACCTGCGTCAACGATCGGTGATCAGCGAATACTCGACGGGGATGGCCAGGGCCAGTTCGTCGCGGTTCATGAAATCGGGAATGGCGGGCAGCGGATTGGCACGTGCCAGCATGTCCAGCGCGGCACGATCGAGGTCCGCCTGGCCGGAGCCCTGCCGCACCGCCGAAGCGAGCAGCTGCCCGTCGTGGTCGATCGTGAACTGGATGACCACCGTACCCTCGATCCGGGCCTTCTTGAGTGCGCGGGGATAGGTCGTGTAGCGGTTCAACTGCCGCATCACCGCCGCGAGGTAATTGCGCACGTCGTCGGGGTTGCCAGGCAAGGCGTCAGTCGTCGCGCGGGCCGGCGCGGTCGGCGGTGCCGGCTGCGCGGACTCGATGACCTCCGTGGCTGCAATGGGCCCGGGCACCTCGGGTGGCGCTTCGGCCGATGCCACGATGTCCGCGGCTGGCGGAGTCGGTGCGGTTTCCGGCACCGCGAGTACCGATGTTGGATCCGGCACGGCCGGCGCGGGCCGTGGTGGACGAGTCTCGGCCACGACCTCTTCCGGCGGCACGGGATCTGGCTCCGGGCCCGGGGAAGCCGGCTCGGCCGTGTCCGGTACGACGATGCGGGCGAAGATCGGCGGGGGGGGCGGGTTTCGTTCGACCTGCAGTCGGACGCCGGTCACCCAGCCGAGGATGAGCGCGTGAGCTGCCACCACCAGCGCAAGACGACGCCAGTCAAGGGGCCGATGCCAGCCGTCATTCGGTGGGAGCGCAGCAGCGGGCACGGCGTTCGAGGACACGTATCGGGTGGGTCGAGGGACAAATGAGCGCGCTGACAGTATCGCAAACGAGATCCATTCTCAATAGTATTTACACGCGGTATTCCCTCGATGCATCGTGACGATGTCCAGACGCCCGTATCGGTCGCGATATATAGTCCGGTATATAGCGCCATCGGGCGCGTCCCGGAGTCGTCATGCTGCTGCGTCGTACGATACTTGCCGTTGCCGCGGTCCTCGTCGTCGGCCTGCTCCCCGCCGCAGGGGCGGAAGTCCGCCCGATCACGGTCTTCGCGGCGGCGTCCTTGA
>JAGOXN010000313.1 GCA_018059685.1 Steroidobacteraceae bacterium
GTGGTCCACGCAAACGCACTGGCTCCGCCGGAGTCGACGCCCGGGGCGATCGAACCGGCCGACGACCCGTACAAGGACTACGTCGTGCCCGACGACCTCACCTGGTGACGGGAGCCGGCCGATGCTGATGCGCGTGCGGCAGAGGAGCCGCCCGGAAGGTTCTGCGCGTGCATCGCAGGCACGATGCCACGCGATTCCTGCATTGCGGTAAGCTTCGGATCCCCATCCGCCCGAGGCTCGCCCCATGATCCGATCCATCGCGTCCGCAGTCCTCGTTGCACTGCTGCCCGCGATCGCGCATGCGGGCGAGGTCTTCGGCACGATCAAGGCCGCGGCTGGACCCGTTGGCGAAGGCACGCGAGTGGCCGCGCAATGCGGTGACGACGCGTATGGCCCGGTCTCCACCGACAAGCGGGGGGTGTACCGGCTCGTGATCGACAGGGTGGGCAAGTGCACGCTCACGATCACGCACGACGAGCTTTCCGCCACCGTGGATGTCGTGTCGTTCGACGATGCCGTGCAGACCGACATCGTGCTCTCGGTCGACGGCGGCAAGCTGACCGCCCGGCGCGGCTGACCAGGCAGCACGCGCGATGGCGGAGGCTTCGAAGCCGAAGGACGGCTGGGACAAGCTCGCAGTCATCCTGCAGCCGGTCGGCGGCCTGCTCACCGCGATGGCCGTCGCCTATGTCGGCCTCACGGGCTCGCGCGTGCTCGAGGAGCGGCAGTCCCGCGACTCGAATGCGCGCCTTTATTCCGAACTGATGAGCCGCCGTGAAGAAGCCGAATCCACGCTGCGCAAGGACGTGCTCGGCGCCATCCTGCAGGAGTACCTCCAGGCGAGTCCGAACGACCTCGATGCGAAGGTGCTGCAGCTCGAACTCCTGTCGAACAACTTCCACGACTCGCTCGACCTGCGGCCGCTCTTCCACGACCTGCAGCGGAAGCTCCTCAAGTCGACATCGCCGGACCGCCACGAACTCCTCGCCCGCATCGAAACGCTCGCGCGCGAGGTCACCTCGAAACAGCTCTTCACGCTGCAGGGACGCGGCGCGCGATTCAGCGGGCCCGTGGACCTCGCGGCCCTCGACGCGACCGGAGCGGGCAGCCTGCCGCTCACCGCGGAGCCGGTGCGGCTCACGATCGGCGGGGCGAGCTGCGACCTCGCCGTCATGGTCCGCTCGGTCAACCGCGAGACGCGGACACTGCGCGTGCGGCTGGAGACCAGCGACTGTGGCGCCGCGACCGCGACGAATCTCAACACGACCTTCGACGTCGGCTTCTTCGACTTCCCCATCATCGACAATACGCGACTCGCCAATGGCTGGCGCTGCGCCGTCGTGCTGACCAACTGGGTGGAAGATTTCGCGGAACTCACCACGATCTGCTTCCCGGGCGAGTACGCGAGCCTGAAGGACCGGCCGTATTACGAGGAAGTGATCCAGAAGCTGCGCCAGCAGTGACGAAGCGCCCGCGCGGATCGAACGGCCGGTTATCATGCGCGCGTGACCATTCTCCTCCTCGTGCTCGCGGGCGCCGCCCTCGCCTGGGGCATCGTGAGCTACAACCTGCTGGTGCGCGACCGCAATCGCGTCGAGCAGTCGTGGAGCGACGTGGGCGTGCAGCTCGCGCGCCGCCACGACCTGATCCCCAAGCTCGTCGAGGCCGTGAAGCAGCACGCAGGCTACGAGCGCTCGGTGCTCGAGAACGTGGCGAACCTGCGCGCGCGCGGCATGGCCGAGACCTCGCGAGCCGCCTTGGGCCACGTCGAGGGGGCGCTCGGCGCCGGGTTGCAGCGCCTCGTCGCGATCGCCGAGGCCTACCCGGAACTCCGGGCCAGCGCGAGCTTCGTGGAACTGCTCCGGAACCTGAGTGACACCGAGAACCAGATCCAGTTCGCGCGGCGCTACTACAACGGCGCCGTGAACAACCTCAACACCCGCATCGCGACGTTCCCGGACCTGATCCCGGCGCGGCTGTTCCGGTTCGCACCTGCCGAGTACTTCGAGTTCGAGGCCTGATGCGCCGCGCGCTGGCCGCCCTCGCGTTCCTGCTGCTCGCGACCGCAACCGCGGCCGAGGAGCGCATCCTGTCCTGGCGCAGCGACATTGCCGTGCTGCCGGACAGCACGCTCGAAGTGACCGAGACGCTGCTGGTGCGGGCCGAGGGCGACCAGATCCGTCGCGGCATCCTGCGTGACTTTCCCACTACCTATGTCGACCGGCGTGGCATGCGTGTCGTGACGGGTTTCGACGTGATCGAGGTGATGCGGGACGGGCGGCCCGAGCCGCACCGTACGGAACGTCTCGCGAACGGCATCCGGGTACGGATCGGGGAGCCGGAGGTGTACCTCGCGCCCGGCGAGTACACATATGCGATCAGGTACCGCACGGATCGCCAGCTCGGTTTCTTCCCCGACCACGATGAGCTGTACTGGAACGTCACCGGGAATGGCTGGGACTTCCCGATCGACTCCGCCGCTGCGGTCGTGCGCTTGCCGGGCAACGTGCCAGCCGATGCCATCCGGGCCGAGGCGTACACCGGGCCGCAAGGCGCGCAGGGTCTCGACTGGCAGGCATCGACTGACGCGGGCATGGCAAGTTTCCAGACGACGCGCGGCCTCGGGCCACGCGAGGGATTCACGATCGTCGCGAGCTGGCCGAAAGGCGTCGTGAGTGCACCGGGGACCGGCGAACGTGTCAGATACGCCCTGCGCGACGCGTGGCCCGCATTGCTCGCGGCAATGGGACTCCTGCTGCTCGTGGCGTATTACATCCGAGCATGGGTCGCGGTCGGCCGCGATCCTCCGGGCCGCATCGTCGTGCCACGCTACGACGCTCCGCAGGGGCAATCCCCGGCCTCGATGCGCTACCTGCGCCGCATGGCCTACGACGACCGCTGCTTCGCCGCGGCGGTGCTGAGCCTCGCGGTGCAAGGCGGGCTCACGATCGAGCAGGAGAAGACCGGACTGCTGGGACGCAAGCGCACCTACACGCTGCATTCTTCCCGGCCCGCGTCCGGCGGTGCCGCCTTCTCCGAGGACGAGGCCCGGTTACACGGCCAGCTGTTTGCGTCCAGCACGAGCGTCGAACTCGACGACAAGAACCAAGTACTGCTGAACGCGGTCAAGCTGGGCCACATGAAGCAGCTGAGGAAACAGTTCACACCCTCGCTCTTCCGCATCAACGGCGGTTGGCACGGCGGTGGAGTCGTCCTGACCCTGCTGATCGGCGGCGGACTGATCTGGCTGGCGAACCGCGCCGGATTCGCCCCCACCTGGTGGTTCGCGACGAAGCCCGGGTGGATCGCGATCGGCGCCGGCGTCGCGACGCTGCTCACCAACCTCGCGTTCGGACGCCTGCTCAAGGCCCCCACGATCGCGGGCCGCGCAGTGATGGATCACATCGAGGGATTTCGCCTCTACCTCGACGTGGCCGAGGGTGACGAACTGAAGCTCATCGACGAACCGCCGCTCACGACCGAGCTCTTCGAACGATACCTGCCGGCCGCGCTCGCGCTCGAGGTCGAGCAGCACTGGGCGGAACGCTTCTCGGAGGTCTTTGCCACGCAGGCGGCGACTCACTCCCCGAACTGGTACCGTGGTGACAGCTGGAGCACGCGCGACGTGGCGCGATTCTCCTCGGGTCTCGGCTCCTCGTTCAGCAGCGCGATCGCATCGGCTTCGACCGCGCCGGGCTCGAGTTCCGGCGGCGGCGGTGGTGGCTCATCCGGCGGCGGTGGAGGAGGTGGTGGCGGCGGAGG
>JAGOXN010000314.1:0-2332 GCA_018059685.1 Steroidobacteraceae bacterium
CCCATCGCGACGTACAGGAGTCGGAGCCGCAGCCCCTCATTCATACAGGCCCCGTGCGCGCTTCCAGCGGTTGTAGGCCCAGAAATACTGCGCCGGGTGCGCGCGCACCTGCGCCTCGAGCGCAGTCACGTAGGCCGCGATGATCTGCGCCGCGTCGGCACGCGTGCCGGGCGGGACGAGCGGCACGAGGCGCGCCACGTAGCGACCCCTGCCCTCGCGGCGCATCGCAATGAAGTGGGGCTCGAAGCCCATGCGCGCACCGATCCAGCCCGGCCCGGTGAAGAACGCAGTCTCCTGCCCGAAGAAGGGCAGCCAGGCCTGGTGCTCACTGACTGCAGGAGGTGACTGGTCCGCGAGCAGCGCGAGCAGCTTCACCTTGCCGCGCTGTTCGAGCATGTGGGTAATCAGGGTCTTCGCCGGGACCATCGTGGCGCCGAAGTGGCTGCGCATCGATTTCAGCGCGCGATCCGCGGGCGGCCAGCTGGCGGGCTTGTAGGCCGCGTGCAGCGGCTTCTCGAACGCGGTCGAACAGGCGAGGAGCAGCCATTCCCAGTTGCAGTGATGCGCGGCCAGGAGCAGCACCCGCCGGCCGCCCCCGAGCGCCTGCTGCACGACTTCGGGGTTCTCGAAGCGCAGCCCGGCCGCGACCTCCCCGCGGGACATTCGCGGCGCATGCAGGACTTCGGCGGCGAGTTCACCCAGGTAGGAATAACTCAACCGGACCAGGCGCTGGCGTTCGGCGGCCGGCAGGTCGGGCAGGCACCGCCCCAGGGCGGCGAGCATCAGGCCGCGCCGCCAGCCCGCGAGGCGCAGCCCGAGGGCGACGACGCCGAAGACGGCATACAGGATCGGCAGCGGCAGGAGCGACAGCGCGCGGAACACGGCTCAGGGAATGGTGCCGGAGGAGGGACTCGAACCCCCGACCCGCGCATTACGAATGCAGAACACGATCCGCAAAGTCTCGCATGGTCAGTGACATTGTGCTGAACGAAGCCGCACGCCGCGCAGGGCCGCGTTCATGCGGGTCTGCCAGCCCTATGCCGCCGCTCCGGGTGCGACAGTGAGCTTCAGCCCGAGCGCGCGGGTCACTTTCAGCAGCGTATCGAGCGTCGGATTGCCCTCCTCCGAGAGGCTGCGGTAGAGCGCCTCGCGCGACAGGCCGGTCTCGCGCGCCAGTTGCATCATGCCGCGGGCCCGCGCTACCACGCCAAAGGCATGGGCCAGGAACGCCACGTCGTCGCCGGCCTCGTCGAAGCACGCCTCGAGGTACATGCGCACGTCCTCGTCGGTGCGCAGGTGTTCGGCGGAATCCCATCGGGTCGTAGCGGTCTTCTGGGTAGCCTTTCTACTCATGACTTCAGAGTCCCCTGGCGAGCGCCTCGGCGGTCCTGATGTCGGTGCCCTGCGTGGCCTTGGCGCCGCTCGATCCCGCAAGCCGGTGAACCACGCGGCAAAGGCTCTGGTCTGGCGCACTTCGATCACGGGCGTACTGTAGTTTATACATTACACACGGTCAACCACGCCGCGCGCGACATACGCGTCGAGGAGCTGCATGCGCAGGGCGTCGATCTGGATCGGCTGGCTCACGGGATGATGCCTCCACCGGGCGGGCTTGGGTCGGACCAGGGGTCATAACCTGCGGGCGGCTCCGTGGCGACCTCACTCGTCCCGAACACGACGAGCGATCCGATCTCGGTCGTCTGCGACGTGGAGTCGCCACCCTTGAACGAGACATCGAACCCGGTGGTCGACACGTTGCAGACGCCGAACCGCAGAGGTGAGGAGCCATCGTTGAACTTGCTCGCGCTGCCGACCAGACAGTAGTACTTGTTCGGCATCGGCGTGGCGACGTGGTACACGTCCTGCCACGACCGACGATCGGCGTGCGCAGGCCGCCAGCTTGCGCCAGATTACAGCCTCAGTTCGGCCCGGATCGCCGCATAGGGGGCGATCACCTGCCCATCGTCGCGGCGCAGGAGTCCGGCGTGGCTCAGCGTTTCGACGTCCTCGTGCACGCGCTTGTAGTCCCGCCCCAGGCGCCGGGCGAGTGCTCTCACCGACGGCGCGGGCTCGCGGTGCAGGTCGCGCAGCAGTTCCAGGCGCCTTGGTGTCAGCGCGCCGAGCAGGCTCTCGAGGTCGGGGAACGTGACGTGCGTCTCCCGCACCCGCTCCCCGCTCTCGAGCCGATGCCAGGCGCGCACGAAGCGCGCGCCCATCTCCTCGAGCGATCCGACGTGCAGTTCGACTTTCTTCATGGCTCACCTCTCACCCGGCGCACATCCGCCAGAAAATCCGCCACCAGCTGCTCGACGCTCGTGAACGCATACGGCTC
>JAGOXN010000314.1:2432-3762 GCA_018059685.1 Steroidobacteraceae bacterium
GCGATGATTGCACGGATGGGAAACCCGAGACGAGCGTTCGGGCGGGCGGTCAGGCGGGCCGGGCTGGTGCCGCTACGGTGGCACGACTTGCGCCATACCTGGGCCTCCTGGGCCCTTCAGGACGGAATACCGGCCTACGTGGTGCAGCACCTCGGCGGCTGGGCCTCCGGTCAGATGGTCAGCCGGGACGCGCACCTCGATTCGGCCCACCTTGCACAGTGGGTCCAGCGTACAAAATCCGGCACAGGCGGGGCGTAGTCGCGCGTAAGCTGGTGCCGGAGGAGGGACTCGAACCCCCGACCCGCGCATTACGAATGCGCTGCTCTACCAACTGAGCTACTCCGGCGGGGAAGGCCGCGCAGTATACGGACTGGACCGGCGATGTTGAAGCGGCGCGCCCGGGGCGCCCGCCCCTCAGGCCCGCGAACGGATGCGGATGATCACGTCAACGCCGGCGATCTCGGTGCCGGCCGGCAGCGCGGGCAGCTTCGCGAATTCGAGGTCCGCGGGATGGATGTCGATCATCTCGCCGGTGTCCAGGTGCTGGAAATGATGATGCGGGTCCATGGTCGAGTCGTAGACGCAACGCTCGCCGTCGGCATGGATCTGGCGCACGAGCCCGCGCTCGACGAAGACCTTGAGCGTGTTGTACACGGTCGCCTTGGACACGCGACCCGAAGTTCCACGCAGTCCGGCGATGATCTGCTCCGCCGTCAGGTGCGTCGGCGTGGCGAGCAGCATTGCCGCGACGCCCATGCGTTGCGCGGTCGGCCGGATGCCATGCGCCTCGAGGATCTTCCGCGAGCGTGCGGCCGTGGCCTCGCCCGCTGTCACTGGGGTCTTCATGGCCGCGAATTATAGGGTCGGCGCGGCCGCCGCGGAAATTTCTCGGTGAATCCGCCACGAATCGGTGCTGCACCCCGGCACGCGGACCACTACCCTCGCCGGCCAACGGACCTCATCGAGGGCATGCCATGGACCGGCAGCGGGGTTTCAGCCTGCCAGAGCTGGTGTTCACCGTCGCCATTGCCGCAGGCCTGCTCGGCTTCGGGATCCCGGCCTTTCGCGACCTCGGACGCGACTCGGCCCGGACCCGCGAGGTGAACCAGCTGGTACATGCGGTGCACCTCGCGCGGAGCGAGGCGATCAAGCGCAACGGCGTGGTGAGCCTCTGCCCGAGCATCGACGGCCGTCAATGCGCCGCAACCGGAACGCCCTGGGACCGCGGCTGGATCGTGTTCGTCAACCTCGACCGGGACTCGCCCGCCGTTCGCGAGGACGGTGAGTCACTCCTCAGGGCCTACGGTCGCTGGGATGCGGGCCGCATCAA
>JAGOXN010000315.1 GCA_018059685.1 Steroidobacteraceae bacterium
ATGCGTGCGCCGTCCTGGTTCCAGTCGGCGAGACCCTTGCGCCAGGTCTCGGCGGTCGCGACGGCGAAGTCCTCCACGGACTGGCCCTTGCGCGCCGCCTCGCCCGCGTCGACCCACGGCTGGAAATCCCCGGGTCTCAGTTCCGGAAACGTGAGCAGCAGGTTGCCGATGTCGCCCTTGGGATCGATCGCGATGGCGGGCACGCCGTCGAGCGCGGCCTCCTCGAGCAGCGACAGGCAGAGTCCGGTCTTGCCGCTGCCGGTCATGCCGATGCAGACGGCGTGAGTGGTCAGGTCCCGCGAGTCGTACAGCACCTCGTCGCCGAGCGCGTCCGCCTTCGAGTCGTACTCGCGGCCGAGGTAGAAGACGCCGAGGCGTTCGTAGGAGGGCAGCTTCATCGCGCGGCGATCCTCGCGTACCTTTGCTGTGGCGTCAAACGGTGCAATGCGTCAGTGACGCCGCCGGCGAACGCTCAGGCGAGCAGGCGCTCGCGCAGCAGATCGCGGCGGGTCGCGTCGAGTCCGACCCCGCTTTCCAGGTACAGATCGACGGAGCCGTACACCTCGACGATGCTGCCGAGCGCTGCATCCAGGTAGGCGTCACGGACGCCGAGCACCGCGTCGACGGCAGCGCGCAGTTCATTGCGTGCGACACCTCCACGCAGATACGCTTCGAGGGGCTCGCGATGTACTTCGGCCCCTGGCCAGCCTTGCGATGCGAGGTAGTCCGCGCGGATCGCGGCCTCGGCAACCCCGAGCGCGTGCAGCAGCATGGCCATGACGAAGCCGGTGCGGTCCTTGCCGGCCGAACAGTGCACGAGCAAGGGCGCGCCCCCGTCGATCAGCACCCCCGTGATCGTGGCGAGCGTGTCCCGCATGGTCTCCGGGAAGCGACGGTAGATCTCGATCATGATCTGCTCGGCGCCGCGCGCCGTGGGGTCGATCGCCAGCAGGGTGCCGAGCGTCGCATCGGCACGCAGGTCGTTACGCACCTCGCAATGGATCTCCCTGACGCTCAACCGGGGCGGGATCGCGTCGGGGTGCTCGGCACGCTCCACGGTGCTGCGGAGGTCGCAGACGGTCGCGAGGCCCGTGCGCCCGAGCGCGTGCCAGTCATCGTCGACGAGGCTGCACAGGCGTTGTGCGCGCATGAGGGCGTGCGGCCGGATGCGGCGGCCGTCCGCGGCCGGGAGCCCGCCGAGGCTGCGGAAGTTGGCGGTGGCGGACAGGATGATCGTCACACGTGGAAGCTCCGGTGCCGCCTGACCGATCCGGCAAGCGGCCTGTCGCCCGCCGCCGAATGGTGTCGCGACTGCCAGTCGCAAGAATGCCAGCAAACCGGCCGGGAAACCACGGCGGAGCGCGACCTGTCACGCCCTTTGGACCCATCCGGGCCTCAGCGGTAGCCCCTTGCCTGCAACTGGAAGAGGTGAGCGTAGTGTCCGTCGAGGTCCATGAGTTCGGCGTGGCTGCCGCGCTCCAGGATCCGCCCGCCCTGCATGACGAGAATCTGGTCCGCCACGCGTACCGTCGAGAACCGGTGCGAGATCAGGATCACCACGCGCTCGCGGGCGAGCTCGCGGAACTGTTCGAACACCTGCGCCTCGGCGCGCGCATCCATCGCGGCCGTCGGCTCGTCGAGGACCAGGATGTCGGCCCCCTCGCGGATGAATGCCCGGGCGAGCGCGATCTTCTGCCACTGGCCACCCGAGAGCTCCCGCCCGTCCCTGAACCACTTGCCGAGCTGCGTCTGGTAGCCCTCCGGCAGCTGGTCCACGAACGGCGCGGCGGTGGCGAGCAACGCGGCTTCGCGCCAGCGCGCTTCGTCCTCGAAGTGCACCACGTCGCCGACGCCGATGTTCTCGCCGACCTTGAGCTGGTAACGCGCGAAGTCCTGGAAGATCACCGCGACCCGGCGTCGCAGTGCCGCCGGACTCCACTGCGCGAGATCGAGGCCGTCGAGCAGCACGCGGCCGCTCGACGGCGCATACAGTCGCGTGAGCAGCTTGATGAGCGTGGTCTTGCCCGAGCCGTTCTCGCCGACGAGCGCCAGGCTGTGGCCGGGCGGGAGCTGGAAGCTCACCTCGCTCACCGCCGGTTCCGAGGCCCCGGGATAAGTGAAGCTGACGTTCTCGAAGCGCACGCCGTCGCCGGGGTCGGGTCCCTGCGTCGCCGTCCCTGCGGGTGCCTCGACCGGAGTGTCGAGGTAGTCGTAGAGCGTCGAGAGATAGAGGTTGTCCTCGTACATGCCACCGACGGCCGCGAGGATCGCCGAGACCGCCGCCTGTCCCTGGCGGAACAGCAGCACGTACATGGTCATCTGGCCGAGCGTGATCTGCCCGCGCACCGCGCTCACCGCGATCCACGCGTAGGCCGCGTAGAACGCCGCCGTGCTCACGAGTCCGAGGGAGAAGCCCCAGGTGTCGCGGCGGATGGTGAGGGCCCGGTCCTCCCTGAATACCTTGCGGAAGATGGCGCGGTAGCGCTCGAGCAGCAGCGGCCCGAGGCCGAACAGCTTCACCTCCTTGGCATGGTCTTCCCGCGCGAGCACGGTCTCGAGATACATCTGCATGCGGGTCTCCGGCGAGCGCCAGCGGAACAGCCGGAAGGCATCGCCAGAGAACTTCGCTTCCGCCACGAACGACGGGAGCCCGGCGAGCAGCAGTACGACGACGGCCCAGGGCGAGAACCGCCACAGCAGCGTGCCGTAGCTCAGGAGCGCGATACCGTTCTGCACGAGCCCGAAGCTGCGCATCACGAGCGACAGCGGTCGGGTCGACGCCTCGCGGCGCGCGCGCGTGAGCTTGTCGTAGAACTCCGAGTCCTCGAAATGCCCGAGCTCGAGCGTGAGCGCCTTCTCGA
This sequence comes from Steroidobacteraceae bacterium, assembly GCA_018059685.1. Lineage (GTDB taxonomy): Bacteria > Pseudomonadota > Gammaproteobacteria > Steroidobacterales > Steroidobacteraceae > RPQJ01. The sequence goes on from JAGOXN010000315.1 coordinate 2,862, forward strand.
GGATCATCTCGTTGACGCGCTGTCCGAGCTGCGCGCGCAGCAGCGACTGGCAGGTCGACAGGCCGCGTTGCGCAGCGGCGAGCGCCGCCACCAGGACGCCTTCCAGCGCCACGAAGCCGAGGACGCGCGACAGGTCGACCGCGCCCGTCCCGCCGTGGGTGGCGATCGCGGCGACGACCGCGTCCACGATGAGCGCGCCGAGGTACGCGACGCCGGCGGGCAGCACGCCGGCCACCAGGGTGAGCAGCGCGAGCGCGACCGTCAGCGGCCGGCTCGTCGACCACACCAGGGCGAGCGCGTGGCGCGTGTACCGGAAGACCTCCGGCAGCGCGCGCAGGGTCGCGAGGCCGCCCGCCACGGCGGGCGGCGCGGCGGCGGATGAACCGGGTGGATGCAGGCGGCGACCGGCGGCCATCGCGTCACTTTGCCACAGCCACGGACCGGCACCCGCCGCCGCGCGCCTGGTCACCGCCTCACTTCAACGGCAGCGCGAGTCCCGCCGTGAGCGCATCCACGTCCGCCTGGGTCGCCGCCTGAGCGGCGCGCTCGATGAGCCGCCGGGTCAGGTGCGGCGCGAAGAGCTGCATGAAGTCGAGCTGGTACCGGCGCAGCAGTCCGCCGCGGCGGAAGCCGATCCAGGTCGTGTGCGCCGGGAAGAGGTGCGAAGTGTCGATCTCGACCAAATCCGTGTCTTCCTTTGGGTCGATCGACATGCTCGCGACGATGCCGACGCCGAGCCCCATGCGGACATAGGTCTTGATTACGTCGGCATCGCGTGCCGTGAGCGCGACGTTCGGCACGAGCCCGTCGCGCACGAAGATGTCCTGCAGGGAGGAGGGGCCGGCGAAGCTGAAGACGTAGGTGATGATCGGATGAGCCGCCAGCTGC
>JAGOXN010000316.1:0-1679 GCA_018059685.1 Steroidobacteraceae bacterium
GCGGGATGCGAAGCATAACTCAGGGTGGACCGTCCGCGGAGGCGGATTCCGGATGGCCGGGATCGGCAGTCATGCCGCAGAATTCCTCCGTCAGCCGCACGCGAAGGAGTTCACACATGCCCGCAGTGTTCATTCACGGAGTTCCGGACACGGCGCGCCTGTGGAGCGATCTGCTCGCTCGCCTCAGTCGCAGGGATGTCGTGACACTGGGGCTGCCGGGATTCCAGACGCCGTTGCCGGAGCACTTCGACTCATCGAAAGAGTCCTACGTCGCCTGGATCATCGAGCAGCTCGAGCGGATCGGCACGGCGGTGGATCTCGTGGCGCATGACTGGGGGGCGATCCTGATGCAGCGGGTCGTGTCGATCCGCCCGGACCTGATTCGTACCTGGGCGGGCGGCGGCGGCATCGTCGATCGAGAATACGCCTGGCACGACTTCGCCAGGCACTTGCAGACCCCCGAGGTGGGTGAACAGGTCCTGGAGGCGACGATGGGCCCAGAAGCGGGCGTGCCACTCCTGGTGCAGCTCGGCATCCCGGTGGCAACGGCGCAGGAGGTGGCGGCCGGGATCGACGATCGCATGAAGCAGTCGATGCTGAGGCTCTATCGATCCGCGACCAACGTCGGGGCCGAGTGGCACGCGGAGGTCGATGCGATCACGCGGCCGGGACTCGTCATCTGGGGCCGCGACGATCCGTTCGTGCCCGTCTGGTTTGGCGAGCGTCTCGCGAGCCGCGTTGGAGGCCGGTTCCTCGCCTTCGATGACTGCGGCCATTGGTGGCCGATCCAGCGCGCGGTCGAGACGGCGGAAGCGCTGGAACGGTTCTGGTCCAACGGGTACCGATGATCGGCCACCCGCTGGATGGGCCGTTCCACCCGCTCCACGTCGCCGGGCCGGCCGTGAACGGCCAGGCCCGGAGGCGTAAGGCGCTCCGTGCGCCGGACCCACTCGGCGTGCGACCTGCGCCAATCCGAGTCGCGCTACTTCAGCGTTTCGTAGTACGCGGCGAGATTCGCGATCTCGTCGGCGGTCAGTCGCTTGGCGGCCCGGGCCATCTTGGCGTTCTTCGTGCGGGCGCCGCTCCGGTACTCCTCCATCGCCTGGAGGAACTCCTTCTCCGTGAGCTTGACGATGTCCGGGCTCTCGTCGTCGCCCTTGCCGTCGTCGCCGTGGCAGTCGGCGCAGACCTCCTCGGCCTTCGCCGTCCCGGCGGCAACGTCGGCCGCCTGCGCCTGGGCGAAGACCATTGCGCACGCGGCAAGGAGCACGTGTTGCAGGAATGCTTTCATCGGGACTCTCCTCGTAACGATCGAACGGATTTCATGTGGCTCAATCGGTCGTCTCCGCCGACGTCTCTTCCAGCGGTTCCTCGGGCTCCTCGTGGCAACGATCGCAGTTCTTCCGTGCCGCAAACGCCCGTCCGCCGTCGTGGCATGCGAAGCAGTACACCTTCCGCTTGTGGTCGGCGCGCGTGATCTGCGCACTGCGACTCACGTGGAAGACCTCCAGGTGGCAGTTCGAACAGTGCATGCCCTGGCCCGTGTGTCGCGCGCCCGCGAAGCTCACCTTGCCCTCGCCGTTGCCGTCGAACTCGAGCGTCAAGCCCGGAGGCACGGCCCACGCCGAGGCGATCCATCCGGCGGCCACCACGACGGCGCTCAGCGCGATGCCGGAGGG
>JAGOXN010000316.1:1779-3746 GCA_018059685.1 Steroidobacteraceae bacterium
GCTGCGCCCGCAGCCCGCGGCCGGGCGCAGCAAGAGTCGCCAGCACCGGCATCGCCACGATCACCACGACAAGCACCACGAGCATCCAGGTCGGCACGAAATACGTCTCGTACACGTCCCAGCCGAACAGGCGCAGGATCTCGCTCAGGTAAGCCGGCGCGCCGTGCAGGTGACCGCCGAGCGTGCCGGTGATCGCCAGGAGTCCACCACCGAGCGAGCCGAGCAGGAACATGATCAGGCGGTTGATCGCGCCCTCCCAGACTCCTTCACCGATTCGCCAGCGCAGGAAGAGCACCGCAGCCCAGTACACCAGCGACCACGTGGCCGCCATCATGTGGTTGCGGCCGAGCGGCGTGGCCTGCAGCGTGTCGGGCCGCATTACGAGCTGGCCGAAGGTGTAGGCGATCACGCCGGTCGCGACGCCGATCACGAGGAATGTCATCAGCACACGGTCGAGGGCACGGGCCAGCGGACGGTTGGCGAGCGCGCGGTACACGATGATGCCGGAGGCCACGATCCACATTGCGACCGGGAAGTGCACCATGATGGCGTGATAGGCGCCCATGGTCTCAGTTCCCCTGTTGGCGGAAGAGCCGGCCGACCGAGTACACGAAGCTCACGATCAGAAGCACGCCTGCTACCAGCGTCAGCCACCACTGGCGGCGAATCTCCCGATCGAACTCCATCTCGATGCCGTAGCGGGCGAGCTGCGACTCCTTGTGCCGGTATTTCACGGGCACGCCCTTGGCGATGTACTTCGATCCGGCGTGCCGCGCGCCGGTGAGGTGCGGCCAGCTCACCTGGCCGGGGTAGAACAGGGTCACCTCGCGCGGCTCGACGCGCTTCCAGTCGGGCGCGGGACCGCTGAATCGGGTCGCCATCACGTCGGCCTGGCGGCCGAGTCCCACCTGCAGCGGGAGCGAGACGTAATGCCAGCGGCTGGCACGCGCCTCGCGATGCACCGAGAACGCCACGCTGTAGACGCCCTGGTCGTGCATGATCTTGTCTTCGAGCGGATGCCCGGTGTCGAGCGCCCGCACCAGGGTCACGTCCCAGTAGCCATCGGCCCAGTGGCCCTGCCCCTGGACTCGAATCTCGGCGCGGGACCCGCTCGATTCGCGCAGCACCCTGCCGGGAATGACGTCGCCCTCGCGCCACTCGTGGTCCGGGTCGAACGGGATCGCGGCGTCTTCCGCCAGGTAGTAGGGCCGACGCGCGTCGGCGCGGCCGCCGACGACGTCTTCCCAGCGCAGGGCCCGGATGCCGGCGCGGTCCGGATCGAACATCCAGCGGGGCTGCTTGCTGTCGGCGTCCCAGTTGCTGAAGAACAGGGGCTCGCCCGAGTCGTAGAGCCGGTACCAGGCGATGTTCTGATCGTCGGACCGGCCGAGCGGATTGGAGAGGTGCGCCCGCCAGTGCCAGAGATCGAGGAAGTACCCGGCCTCGCGCTGGGCCTCGAGAGTCGCCTTGTCGACGATCGAGTACCAGTCCGCGGGATCCTTGCGCGTGCCGGGCAGGTACTTGCGCCGGTGCGCGGCGTCCGCGCCCGATCCGGTGAAGTCGCGCATGTTTGCGCCGACGGTGATGTAGCCGCCGTAGCGCTGGAATTCCGGGACGCGGCCGTCGTCGACCATCATCGTGAGGCGGTCCTCGGCAATACCATCGGGATCCGGTCCGATCGGCGTGCGCGCCTGTCGCTGCCAGCGGCCGTCTTCGTAGCGCAACAGGTCGGTGTAGACGTGTGGTTCCTTCGCGGGCCAGCGATAGCGGAAGAAGATCTGCTCGTCGTCGTAGGCGACCTGCAGCTGCAGCGGCATGGTCAGTTCGCCGGGAATCCAGATGTTGCGCGCGGGGTCGTTGCGCACGACCCCGGTGCCGTGCGAGAGGTACGACAGCAGCAGGGCCGCGCAGAACAGCGCGGTCACGAAGGCCAATGCCCTGCGGCGTTGAAGCATGCTCCGTCTCCC
>JAGOXN010000317.1 GCA_018059685.1 Steroidobacteraceae bacterium
TCCGCCGGGCAGTGGATCACGCTCGGCGGTCTCGCCGCGCTCGCCTCGGCCGTCTGCTACTCGGTCAGCGTGATCTCGGTCCGCGTGCTGACGCGCACCGATACGACGGAGAGCATGGTCTTCTGGGTCATGGCACTCGTGGCGCTCGGCGCGGGTGTGCTCGCGATCAGCTCCTGGGTCCCGGTGCGCCCCGAGCACTGGCCCTGGCTCGCCGGCATCGGGCTCGTCGGGGCGGGCGGCCAGCATTTCGTGACCGAGGCCTTCCGGCACTCGCCGGCTTCGGTCGTCGCGCCGTTCGAGTACACGGCACTGCTGTGGGGCGTCGCGCTCGATCTTCTCGTGTGGGATGTGCTGCCGGGTGTCGTGACGCTGGCAGGCGGCGCCGTCGTCGCAGGAGCCGGGCTGTACCTGATCGCACGCGAGCGCCGCGCGCGCTGAGCGGCTCCGCCGCGCGGCCGCTCAGATCATCGCTTCGATCAGCCGGGGTCCGCGCTGCTGCATTGCGGACTCGTACTGCGTCGTGAATTCCTCGCTCGTCGTGGCGCGGCTCGCCTCGACGCCGAATCCCTCGGCGATACGCGTCCAGTTCATCTCCGGGTCGTGCAGGTCGAGCATCGAGAGGGCCCTGGGTCCTGCGCTCGAAGCTCCCACGCGTTGCAGCTCGACGTTGAGGATGGCGTAGGCCCGGTTCGCATAGATGACGACCGTGACGTCGAGCTTCTCGCGCGCCATGGTCCACAGCGCCTGGACGGTGTAGGCCGCACCGCCGTCGCCGTGCGGGCAGACGACCTTGCGGTCCGGGCAGGCCATGGCGGCACCGACCGCGAGCGGCAGCCCGAGGCCGATCGACCCGCCGGTGAGCGTGAGCAGGTCGTGCGGGCGGGCCCGGGCCATCAGGGGAGCGAGCGCCAGCCCCGAGGTCGCCGATTCGTCCGCGAAGATCGCGTTCTCCGGTGTGAGGTGTGCGATGGCCTGAGCGACCGAGGCGGCGGTCAGAGAGCCCTGCGGGCGATCGGGCAGCGCGAGCGGCAGTCGCGCGATCGCCGCACCACCGGATCCGCCAAGTGCTGCGTCGAGTGCCGCGAGCGCGTGCACCCCGTCCTCGTGCTCATGGGCCAGCCGGGCGAACCGGCAGCCGTCCGGAGCGCACCAGCTGCGCTTGCCGGGGTAGGCGAAGAATGACACCGGCGGTTTCGCGCCGACCAGGATGATCTGCTCGGTGCCGGCGAGGAACTCGACGATCTGCTCGGCGAAGTACGGGAGCCGCTCGACTACCACGCGACCCGCGCCGGTCTGGCAGCGTGGTACCAGCGTGTCGCTCAACAGGCGCGCGCCCGTGCGGGCCGCGATACGGCCCGCCGATTCGAGGCCGGCCCCGATCAGCGCCCTGCCGCGCAGCAGGATCGCCGTGCGCCTTCCATTGCGCAGCAGGGTGGCGGCTTCCGCGACGGCGGCCTCCGGTACCCGTGCAGGGGCGAGGTCCGGCAATGGCACCGAGGCGTGAGGCGCTTCGTTCCAGGCCGTGTCGGCTGGAAGGATCAGCGTCGCGATGCCCCCGGGTGCGGCGCGCGCGGCCTGCACCGCGCGTGCCGCGTCCGCTGCCACGGACAGGGAACTCCTCGACTCGCAGATCCAGGACGACACCGGGCGCGCGAAACCGACGATGTCCGAGGTGAGCGGCGCGTCGTACTGCAGGTGGTGGGTCGCGTGGTCGCCGACGACATTGATGATCGGCGATGCCGCGCGGCGCGCGTTGTGCAGGTTCGCGAGGCCATTGGCGAGTCCCGGCCCGAGGTGCAACAGCACGACCGCGGGCTTCTCCGCCATGCGTCCGTAGCCATCGGCCGCGCCGGTCGCGACGCCTTCGAAAAGGCACAGGACCGGCCGCATGCCCGGGGTGGCGTCGAGCGCTGCGACGAAATGCATCTCCGAGGTGCCGGGGTTGCCGAAGCACACCTCGACGCCGCAATTGACCAGCGTCTGCAGCAGGGCCTGCGCGCCGTTCACGGCAGGAATCTACTCTTTCTCGATGTCGAGCCGCGTGCCCTTGATCGTCGATTCGACCAGCTTCAACTCGAAATCGGAACCGTGGTGCTTCTTGACCAGGACGTCCTCGCCGTCGTCGACCTCGGCGTGATACTCCTTCGAGTCGAGCGTCGCCTTGAACGCATCACGAATGTCGCGCGCGACGCCGTCCTCTCCACGGCCGTCCTTGATCGCGACCGACACGTCGACCGGCGCGCCATCCTTCGGCGTGACGCGGAACAGGATGGTGCCGTCGTTGTTGGCACCCTCACTCACCTCGATGCGCCACTTGTTCGACAGGCGCAGCTCGTGGGCCGGAGCGGCCTGTGACGCGGTCGTCGTCGCGGGCGCCTGCGCCGCTGCCGGGGCAGCCCAGGCTACTGCGGCCGCGGTGACGATGACTGCGAGTCGTGTTCTCATTGGGGTTCGACCTCGGTAGGGGGTGGAATCGACGCACCAGGCCTCGCGCCTTGCGCGGGGCCTGCAGCCCGGCGACTATTGCGCAGGTTCGGCCTGGCGCGCAAGCGCGCGATGCCCGATGTCGCGACGGTATTGCATTCCCTGGAACGAGACCGTATCGACGAGTCCGTAGGCCTGCTCCCGGGCCGCGCGGACGGTGTCGCCGAGGCCGACGGCGCAGAGGACGCGGCCACCGTTCGTGACGACCTGATCGCCGCGCAGCGCCGTGCCGGCGTGGAACACCTTGCCCGGCAGCCCGGCCGCGGCATCGAGGCCATGGATCACCTCGCCCTTGCGAACTCCGTCCGGATAGCCGCCGGCGGCCAGCACGACACCGACCGCCGCGCGCGGGTCCCAGTCCACGTCGCACGCTGCGAGCCCGCCGTCGATGGCGGCCTCGCAGAGTACCGTCAGGTCCGAACGCATGCGCGAGAGGATCGGCTGCGTCTCCGGGTCACCGAACCGGCAGTTGAATTCGAGCACTCTGGGCGCGCCGTCAGTGCCGATCATGAGGCCGGCATAGAGGAACCCGACGTAGCGCGTGCCTTCGGCCGCCAGCGCCCGCACGGTGGGCCACATGACCTCGTGCATCGCGCGCGCGTGGATCACGCTCGTCACGACCGGCGCCGGTGAATAGGCGCCCATGCCACCCGTGTTGGGGCCGAGGTCGCCGTCACTCAGCCGCTTGTGATCCTGCGAGGTGGCGAGCGGAAGCACGTGGCTTCCGTCCACCATCGCGATGAAGCTCGCCTCCTCGCCTTCGAGGAATTCCTCGACGACGATGGTCGAGCCGGCCGCGCCGAAGCGTCCGGCGAACATCGCCTCGGCCGTCGTCACCGCTTCGTCGGTCGTCGCACAGATCACGACGCCCTTGCCAGCGGCGAGCCCGTCGGCCTTCACGACGAGCGGCGCGCATTGTGCCTGCACCCATGCGGCGTCGAAGTCATCGCGCGTGAAGGTCGCATAGGCCGCGGTAGGGATCCCGTGCCGGCGCAGGAATTCCTTCATGAAGGCCTTGGAACCCTCGAGTCTTGCCGCCGCGCGGGTCGGGCCGAAGCAGCGCAGCCCGGCGGCGGTGAATTCGTCGACCACGCCGAGCACGAGTGGCGCTTCGGGGCCCACGATCGTGAGGTCGACCTTCGACGTGCGCGCGAAGCGCACCAGTCCCGCGAGGTCGTCAGCCGCGATGTCGACATTCGTCGTGCGCGGTTCGCGTGCAGTGCCTGCGTTGCCCGGCGCGACGTAGACCTGCGATACGCG
>JAGOXN010000318.1 GCA_018059685.1 Steroidobacteraceae bacterium
CCGGAGGGCGGCCATGCAGGTGCGGCGTCGACTGCCAATCCACTCGAGGGACGGAACATGAAAGACCGCAACAAGATGCCCAAGCCCGACTGGATGTCCGACGAGGAATGGGCCTGGTTCAAGGAACGCACCTCGTCGCTGGACCTGATCAGGAGCGATGCCAAGGCGGACGTCGAGGCCTACCTGGCCAGCCCCGCCGGCCGGTCCACGGGACAGAATGCCCAGGGCGGGTTCCCGACGCTGCTGCTCACCACGATCGGACGCAAGTCCGGCGAGAAGCGCACGACACCAGCGGTGTTCATGCGCCATGACAAGAGCTACGTCATCGTCGGATCGCTGGCCGGTTACGACGAGCACCCGGCCTGGGTGAGAAACCTCGATGCAAACGCGAACTGCTGGGTGCAACTCGACTTCGACAAGTACACGGCGACGTCGCGGGACGCCACGGATGCGGAGCGCAAGGCGCTGTGGCCCGACCTGGTCAAGGTGTTTCCCGCCTGGGGCTATTTCCAGATGCAGACGGAGCGGCCCTTTCCCATCAAGGTTCTCACGCCGACCGGTCCCGCCTGACGCGGGCGATCAAAGAAACGTTCAGTCGAGGATTGCGGAATGAGCCAAGTGAAATTCGAGCACCTCTTCACTCCCCTGCAGGTGGGACCGATGCGGGTGCCGAATCGCATCTGCGAAACGACCAACACCATCAATTCGTCGATGGTGCCGGGGATGATCGATGAGAACTTCATCGCGCATCACGGCGCCAAGGCCCGGGGCGGCACCGGCTGGATCGGCAGCGAGACCTGGCTGCTCAACGTTCCATTTCCACCGGAGACACCCGACGAGGTGGGCCTCTCGATCGGTTGCGCCGCGCATGCGGTGTCGTACCAGTTCCCGGCATTCGCCGAGGGCATGAAGAAGTTCGTCGACGAGGTGCACGCGGCGGGCTCGGTGGCGGTCGTGCAGCTGACCCAGCTCACCTCCGCGTGGGGCCCTTCGGCGGTGCCGATGCTGGGTCCCCAGTCCTACACGCCGCACGTGCTCGGCGAGGAGGAAATCGAGTTCTGCATCAACACCTACGCCGATGCGGCCGAGGTGGCCAAGGCCGTCGGGGCGGACGGAGTCGAGATTCACTGCGCCCACGAGACGATGGGTCACGCCTTCCTCTCGCCCGTGTCGAACAAGCGCACGGATCGCTGGGGCGGCGGCCCGAACGAGCGGATCCGCTTCGTCGTGGAAGTGCTGAAGCGCGTCCGCGCGCGCATCGGCGATTCCCTCGCCCTCGGCATCCGCATCAGCGGACTGGAGTTCCGCCAGGGCGGGTACGACAACATGGAAATGCGGGAGATGCTCTACGCGATCGCCGAGACGGGACTGATCGACTTCGCCGACATCGACACTGGCCACTGCTGGGGCGCCCCGTCGTACGTGCCGGGTTCCTACTACCCGCATGCCGAGCATCGCGAGGTTGGCAAGGCCGCGAAGGCCGACCTGGGCGGCCTGCCGAGGAAAGTCGCCGTGCTGTTCACCGGGCGCATCAATGACCCGGTGCTGGCGGAGAACCTGGTCAAGGATGGTTATTGTGACCTCGTCGGCATGGTGCGCGCGGGCATCGCCGATCCAGAGTTCGCCAACAAGGCACGCGAGGGGCGACTGGGCGAGATCCGCCGGTGCATCGCCTGCACGCGCTGCATCGACGAAGCATCCGAGTCGCTGTACATCCCCTACACCCCGATGTGCTCCATCAACCCCGTCATCGGCCGGGAACTGAAGTACGAGCAATTGTTCAAACCGGCGCAGAAGGCCAGGCACGTGGTGGTCGTCGGCGGAGGTCTCGCCGGCTGCGAAGCGGCGCGGATTGCCGCCCTGCGTGGCCACAAGGTGACCCTGCTCGAGAAAGGCAAACGCCTCGGCGGCCAGTTGCTGCTCGCCGCGCGGGCTCCGGGTCGCGATTCGTTCGAGGACCAGATCTACTTCGAGGAGAACGCGCTCGCCCGGGTCGGGGTCGACGTACGCCTCGAGAATGTCGCGGATGCGGCGAAGATCAAGGGCCTGAAGCCGGATGCGGTGGTCATTGCCACGGGCGCGGTGGCGCGCGTGCCGCACGACGTGACCGGTCTCGACCTGCCGCACGTGTCCCAGGGCTGGGACGTCCTGAGTGGCAAGGCCACGACCGGAACCCGTGTCGCCGTCGTCTCGCAGGAAGACTACTACGAGACCGCGTGCGTCGCAGACTACCTTGCCAGCAAGGGCAAGCAGGTCACGATCTTCCACAAGAACGTGCACCTGGGCTGGGAGATTGCCCGGTACTCGGTCTCCATGATGCTCGCGCGCATGGAGAGCCTGGGCGTCAACGTCGTGCCGAACGTGACGCTGACGAAGATCGATGCCAAGGGGATCGAGCTGCTGTCGGCGTTCGGCGGCAAGACGTACCGCCACGACGGCTTCGACAGCGTGGTGCTGGTCTACGGCGCGGTGGCACAACCCGCCTTGTACGAGCAGCTGAAGGCCGAAGGCGGGGTGGCCGATCTCTATCTCGCGGGATCTGCGTGGCTGCCACGCCGCATGGCCGAAGCGACGCGCCACGGCGCCGACATCGGTCTGGTGATCTAGTCGACGGGGCGGGAACAGGGTGCGCTCTGGACGGCTCGCAGCCTGAAGCGCGCCACGATCGACTGCTGGCCATCCAGCCCGCCGGCGCTGGTGTCACTTCTACGCGGGGGCGGCAGCCGATTCAACGGGGCCTGGCGCAGCGCCGGCGGGCAGGTTTCATTCCAGGTGTGGTGGGTGGACCGCAGATAATCGGTGGCGTCGTGGGCAGCGCCGACGGCACTGCCCGGGCACACTGGCCAGTCGAGCCGCTCGATATGCAGAGTTGAAGCTGTTTCGCCTCGATCGCGGCAAGCACCATGCCGAAGGTTGAGTCCGTTTCCGCTCGCCCCCCCGCCACGGCCGGCAGCGACGAGGCGATCAGCGCAAAAGCCGGGAAGGCGAGGTGGCGCGCCATGGCGCGCGAGGCTACCGCAGCGTACCGGCAAGGCGTTTGCCGGCCTGCCGGCCGAAGAAGGTCGCATCGCCGAGCGAAGTCCCCGAGCTGTAACCGGCCCCGAAGCGGGGCAGACCACAGGCCGTGTGGCCGGCCGCGAAGAGGCCGGAGATGACTGCCCCATCCTCGTCCTTCACCTCTCCGGTCGGCCGCGTGTCGAGGCCGCCCTGGGTGAAGCCCGAGCAATGGCAGTGGGCGATGCGGCAGTCGACGGCCACGAACGGCGGCTCGTCGAGCGGCTTGGGCACGTTCACGACGGATGACAACCCGGAAGTCGGGATCTTCCGGTGGCTGGGCGGTCAGGATCTCAGGTTCTTGTCGCGAATTATCCACGGCGGTGGCGCCGGTGGCGCACGCCGCGGTGGCCGCAGCGGCGCCGCCAGCGAAGACCTCTGCCGTGTCCCGGCTGGGTGCCGCGCGGCCCCGTGGTCCTGGTCAATGGCTCGGGTAGCCTGATTTCAGGCTAAGAAAAGAAGTTTCCTCGTGTCGAGATGTGGCAGACTGGCGCTGCGCCCAATGTGATGTGCTTCGCGATCAACCATTCGCTCTCAGGGGGGCATGCCGTGGAAGATTCGAATCGCAGGTCGCCGTTGCTCGGCCGCAACACCGCGGTGCTGCTTTGGACCGCTCTTGCGGCCTCCGGTCAGGTCTCGGCACAGGCACCGCCCACAGGCGCCGCGCCGACATCCGGCTTGGAA
>JAGOXN010000319.1 GCA_018059685.1 Steroidobacteraceae bacterium
TGCTCGAGGCCTACCGCCGGGGCATCTTCCCGTGGTTTTCGGCCGGACAGCCGATCCTCTGGTGGTCGCCCGATCCGCGCACCGTCCTCGACCCGCTGGCGTTCAGGGTGTCGCGCAGCCTCGCCAAGACCCTGCGCAATCGTGGCTACGCGACGAGCCTCGACCGCGATTTCGCCGCCGTCGTCGAGCGCTGCGCGGACCGCACGCTGCGCCCCGAGGGCACCTGGATCTCGCCGCAGATGCAGGCGGCCTACCGGCGGCTGCACGAACTCGGCCACGCCCACTCGGTCGAGACGTGGCTCGACGGACGGCTCGTCGGCGGCCTCTACGGCGTCGCGCTCGGCGGCATGTTCTTCGGCGAGTCGATGTTCAGCACGACGCGGGATGCCTCCAAGGTGGCGTTGAAGCGCCTCGTGGACGAAGCCCTCGGGCGCGGCATGACGCTGATCGACTGCCAGGTGGCGAGCCCTCACCTCGAGTCGCTGGGGGCCCGGAGCATGCCGCGGCGGGAGTTCATCGAGCGACTCGCGGCGGCGCGCACCGGGGCCGGCCCTGGCTCGTGGCGCACAACCTGAATTGCAATGCGGAGGACCTTTATGCAGAATTCGCGCGGCTTTCAGGGCCGCAGCGAGGGTGCATGGCGAAGGAGGACGCAATCCAGATGGAAGGCAGGGTGGTCGAAACCCTGCCCAACACGACCTTTCGTGTCCAGCTGCAGAACGGTCACATCGTGACCGCGCACATCTCGGGCAAGATGCGCAAGAACTACATCCGCATCCTCACCGGCGATGCCGTGACGGTCGAGATGACTCCCTACGACCTGACCAAGGGCCGCATCGTCTACCGCGGCCGCTGAACCTTCACTCGAGCAGGGCGGGCTCCTCCGCCGAGCGCGTCTCGACCTTCAGCTGATCGTCCGGGCCCACGCTCACGAAGGCGTGGCCGCCCTTCTCCAGCCGGCCGAACAGCAGCTCCTCGGCGAGCGGCCGCTTGATGTGCTCCTGGATCACGCGCGCCATCGGGCGGGCACCCATCTTCGGGTCGTAGCCGCGCTTCGCGATCCATTGCCGCGCGTCGTCCCCGATGTGCAGCTGCACGCCCTTCTGCTCGAGCTGCGCCTCGACCTCGACGAGCAGCTTGTCCACGACGCGCTGGATCGTCCGTTCGTCGAGCCCCTCGAACTGCACGATGGCGTCGAGGCGGTTGCGGAACTCGGGCGCGAAGAGCCGCCGGATCGCCTCCAGGCCGTCGGTCGCGTTGTCCTGCGCGACGAAGCCGATCGAGGCGCGCGCCATCTCGGCGGCCCCGGCGTTGGTCGTCATGACGATCACCACGTGGCGGAAGTCCGCCTTGCGGCCGTTGTTGTCGGTGAGGGTGCCGTGGTCCATCACCTGCAGCAGCAGGTTGAAGACGTCCGGGTGCGCCTTCTCGACCTCGTCGAGCAGCAGGACGCAATGCGGGTGCTTGGTGATCGCCTCGGTGAGCAGGCCGCCCTGGTCGAAGCCGACGTAGCCCGGGGGCGCGCCGATCAGGCGCGAGACCGTGTGGCGCTCCATGTACTCGGACATGTCGAAGCGCACCAGCTCGACGCCGAGCACGAGCGCCAGCTGGCGCGTCACCTCGGTCTTGCCGACGCCGGTCGGACCGGCGAACAGGAAGGAGCCCACGGGCTTGCGCTGGTCGCCCAGGCCTGAGCGCGACATCTTGATGGCCGCCGCGAGCGTCTCGATCGCCCGATCCTGTCCGTAGATCACGAGCTTCAGGTTGCGCTCGAGGTTCCTGAGCACGTCGCGGTCGCTCGAGGAAACGGTCTTCGGCGGAATGCGCGCGATGCGCGCCACCACGTCCTCGATCTGCTCGACAGTCACCTCGCCGGGCCGCTCCGCCTCGGGCTTGAGCCGCAGGCGCGCGCCGGCCTCGTCGATCACGTCGATCGCCTTGTCGGGCAGGTGGCGGTCGTTGATGTGGCGGGCCGAGAGCTCGACCGCCGCCCGCAGGGCGTCATCGGCGTAGCGGATGCCATGGTGCTCCTCGAACCTCGCGCGGAGTCCGTGCAGGATCGCGACGGTCTCCTCGACCGTGGGCTCCACGACGTCGATCTTCTGGAAGCGCCGCGTCAGGGCGTGATCCTTCTCGAAGATGCCGCGGTATTCCTGGTAGGTCGTCGACCCGATGCAGCGCAGTTCGCCGTTGGCGAGCGCCGGCTTGATCAGGTTCGAGGCGTCCATCACGCCACCCGAGGCCGCGCCGGCACCGATGACGGTGTGGATCTCGTCGATGAACAGGATCGCGCCGGGCTGCTTCTTCAACTCCGCGAGCACGGCCTTCAGCCGCTTCTCGAAATCGCCGCGGTACTTCGTGCCCGCGATGAGCGAGCCGAGGTCGAGCGAATACACGGTGCTGCCGGTGAGGACCTCCGGCACCTTCTCCTCGACGATCAGGCGCGCGAGGCCCTCGACGAGGGCCGTCTTGCCCACGCCCGCCTCGCCCACGTAGAGGGGATTGTTCTTGCGACGGCGGCACAGGATCTCGATCGTACGTTCGATCTCGAGCTGCCGGCCGATGAGCGGGTCGATGCGCCCCTCCTGGGCGAGGCGGTTGAGGTTGGTCGCGTACTTCTCGAGCGCGGAACTGCCCTCGCCGTCGCGATCGCCCTCGACCTGCGCCGGCTCCTCGCCGGGCGCGCTGCGCTCGTCCCCGACCTTCGGCAGGCCGTGCGAGATGTAGTTGACGACGTCGAGGCGCGAGACGTCCTGCAGCGACAGCAGGTAGGCGGCGTGCGAGTGCTTCTCGCTGAAGATGGCGACCAGCACGTTCGCGACCGACACCTCCTTCTTGCCGCTCGACTGGACGTGGAAGACCGCGCGCTGCAGCACGCGCTGGAAGCCGAGCGTCGGCTGGACCTCGCGCTCGTCGGCCTGCTTCAGGCGCGGCGTGGTCTGGTCGATGAACTCCTGCAGTTCCTTGCGCAGCCGCGTCGCGTCGGCGCCGCAGCCGCGCAGGATCTCGCGGACCTTCGGCGTGTCGATGATGGCGAGCAGCAGGTGCTCCACCGTCATGAATTCGTGGCGCGCCTCGCGGGCCGACTGGAAGGCCTCGTTCAGGCAGATTTCGAGTTCGCTGCTCAACACTGGATTCAGGCCTCTTCCATCGTGCAAAGGAGCGGGTGCTGGTGCTGGCGGGCGTAGGTCGTCACCTGCGCGACCTTGGTCTCGGCGATCTCGTAGGTGAAGACGCCGCACACGCCCTTGCCACGGGTGTGCACCTCGAGCATGACGCGGGTCGCCGTCGTGCGGTCCAGGCCGAAGATGTGCTCCAGTACGTCCACCACGAACTCCATGGGCGTGTAGTCGTCGTTCAGCAGGATCACCTGGTACAGCGGCGGCCGCTTGATCTGCGGCCGCGCCTCCTCCACGACCAGGCCGTGACCCTGCTGTGTCCTCTCCTCGCTCATGCCTCACAGGCTCCCGCGGTTCCTATATAGGACGGCGTCCCAGCCCTGACAAGCGGCGGACGGTCGAACCATTGAACTGGTCGGCAGATCCAGCATTTGCGCACTTGTCTTGAGGCATTGTCCCGCATGTCCGTATCATGCACTCTCCCGGCGATCCGCGTACGGGATGGATCGGTACACGCCCTAAATGCAGCTGCCCAAGGCCCTGAGTCGCCTCGCACCGCTCACGGACAGCGTCCGGTCCGACCGCTGGACCACCTCGCTCCCGCTGTGGGTCTCG
>JAGOXN010000320.1 GCA_018059685.1 Steroidobacteraceae bacterium
GCGCTCGCCGTAGTAGCTCCAGCCGAAGATCGTCGTGATCGCGAAGATGGCGAGCGCGATACCGACGATCTCGTCGCCGATCCCCGGCATCGCGGACTGGAAGGCGAGCTGCGTGAGTTCCGCACCGGTCTTGCCGGTGGACCACGCACCCGAGACGACGATCGCGAGCCCGGTCATCGAGCAGACGACGATCGTGTCGAAGAACGTGCCCATCATGCCGATGAGGCCGCTCCTCACCGGGCTCGCGCTCATGCCGGCGGCCTGCGCGATGCCGGCCGTGCCGAGGCCCGCTTCGTTCGAGAAGATGCCGCGTGCGACTCCATAGCGGATCGCCGCGATCATCGCTGCGCCTGCGAAGCCGCCCGCAGCCGCCGTCCCGGTGAACGCAGTCTCGAAGATCAGCGCCAGGGCTCCCGGTATCCGTTCCCAGTGGACTGCGAGCACGATCAGGCCGGCGATGACGTAACCGATCGCCATGAACGGCACCAGCCAGTTCGATACCGAGGCGATGCGCTTGATGCCGCCGAGCACGACCGCCGCGGTGAGCACGAGCAGCACGACCCCGGTGACGGCCGGATCGATGTCGAACGAGGTCTGCATGGCAGCGGCGATGCTGTTCGCCTGGACCATGTTGCCGATGCCGAAGCCCGCGAGGCCGCCGAACACGGCGAAGGCGGTGCCGAGCCAGGCCCAGCGGCGCCCGAGGCCGTTGCGGATCGCGTACATCGGACCGCCCACCCAGCGGCCGGCGGCGTCTCGTTCACGGTAGTGCACGGCGAGGACGACCTCGGCGTACTTGGTGGCCATGCCCACCAGCGCCGTCATCCACATCCAGAACACTGCGCCCGGGCCGCCGAGCGCAATCGCGGTCGCGACCCCCGCGATGTTGCCGACGCCAATGGTGGCCGCGAGGCAGGTCATGAGGGCTGCGAACGGACTCACCTCGCCGGGCATGTCCGGGTCCACGTCACGTCCGCGCCATACGAGCCCGAGGCCGCTGCCGATGCGTCGGATCGGCATGCCGCCGAGACGCAACTGGAGGAACAGGCCCGTGCCGAGGATCAGTACCAGCATCGCCGGGCCCCACACCAGCGAATTGAGCGTGTTCATCCAGGCCGTGAATTGCTGCATCGGTCGTTCTCCGCTCGCCAGGGCGCGCGATTATGGCATCGGTGGCGCGAGATACGCCCGCACGAACTCGACCATGGCCAGGAACTGGAAGTCCTGGTTGCTCTTCTTCGAGAAACCGTGGCCCTCGTCGTTCGCAACCAGGTACCAGACCGGGGCCCCGTTGCCCTTCACCGTCGCGACCAGTCGCTCGGCTTCGGAGTAGGGGACCCTGGGGTCATTGCGCCCCTGTACGACGAACAGCGGACTCCTGATGTCGCGCGCGTTCGTGAGCGGCGAGATGCGGTGCAGGTAGCGGCGCGTCGAAGGATCGCGTTCGTCGCCGTACTCGAGCCTGCGGAAGTCCCGCCGGTAGTCGCCCGTGGCTTCGAGAAAGCTCACGAAGTTCGACACGCCGGCAATCGACATGACGCAGCACACGCGCGGTCCGAAGCGGGCCGCCGCGGCGAGACTCAGGTAGCCGCCGTAGCTGCCGCCGGTGAGCATCACCCGGGTGGCGTCGAGGTCCTTGCGCCTCGCGATCCAGTCGAGCAATGCGCCGACGTCGCCTACGGCGTCCTCCCGGCGCGTGCGGTCGTCGAGCGACACGAACGTCTTGCCGTATCCGGTCGAGCCGCGCACGTTCGGCAGCAGCACCGCCACGCCCATTTCCTGCACGAAATAGTTGGCGCTCGCGAGGAAGCCCGGTCGGGACTGGCCTTCAGGCCCGCCGTGGAGGATCACCAGCACCGGCCGCGGGCCCGCGAAGCCGGCGGGCGGGCGATACAGCAGTCCGGAAATCATCTGCCGGTCGAAACTCGGCCACTGCACGTATTCCGGTTCGGGAAACAAGCTTGCGTCCAGGCGACCCGTGCCGCCCGCGATCCAGAGCGTGAGCCTGCCCGTGTCGACTTCGAGCCCGTAGACGTCGCCGGGAGTGCGGGCGCCCGTCAACGTGAATCCGAGCAGCCGTCCGTCGTTGTGCCAGTGAAGATCGCCGACCAGGCCGGCGTGCGGCAGCACCGGCGCCGGGAGTTCCTCCCCCGTGGCGGTGTCGAGCATCCTCAGTGCGCTCGCGCCGCCCTCGTTCGTGGTGAACGCGATCCGTCGGCCGTCCGGCGCGAGCGCGAACTGGTCGACGTCCCACCGCAGGTGCGTCGTCAGGTAGTGATGCCGCCCGGTCCTGAGCTCTATGTAGGCCAGGCGCTTGAACTCGAAGTCGCGGTCCGTCGCGGTGTAGATGCGCTTGCCATCGGGAGACCACTGCGCACCCGCGTACGAGAGGCGCCGTGTCCTGTCTGCGCCCGTGCGGGTGCGCCGGGTCGAGCCGGAGTCGTAGGTCGTCCTGGGATCCATGGTGAAGCCGGTCGTGGTTCGCACCTTCTGTGCTTCGCGCGGGAGGGGCGTGATTGCCGTCATCTCGCCGGTCGTCACGTCGACCGACCACAGGAAGCTCTCGACGGCCGACACGTACTGCAGGACCACGAGCCTGCGATCGTCGGGCGACCAGCCGAGCGGGTTCCAGCCGGCCCCGATGACCTCGAGTACCCGTCGGGTGGTCGACGGGTCACGCGGGTCCATGACGTAGACGTCGCGATCCACGCCATTGCGTCGCGTCGAACCGAACGCGAGCAGGTCCCCGGCATTGGACCACGGGCCGGGCAGGTTCTGGCTCGGACCGTCGTCGGACAGCAGGGTGACCGTGCCCGTCGCGAGGTCCTTGCGGTACATCTGCCAGGCCTCGTCGCCGCCATGGTCGGCCACGAACACGAAATAGTCGTCACGATGCCTCGGCCAGCTCGCGTCGCCAACCCGTTCGGCGACCGACGTGAGCTGCCGCGGCGCGTCCGCCGGGGCGCGCAACTCATGGACCTGGGCGGTTTCGCCGGAGCGCGCGAGGATCAGGGCCTCGCGTCGGGTCGGGTGCCAGCCCGCCAGTACTGCAGGGCGGAAATCGCTGTAGGGCCGCACGCCGTCGGCGACGGACTGCGGGATGGCGGGGATGCCGTCCGTGACGAGGCCCGGTGGGGGCGTTACCACGGCCACGGCAGTCCCCGCGGCGACGATCGCGGCCAGCAGGCCGGCCGCGACCTTCACTGGACAGCCTGCTCCGGCCCGGGCACCAGAATCCCCTGCATGCGAACATTGTAAGGTACGCGAGCAGATTGCCCATGCACACGACTTCGCTCTCCCGATACGCCTGGCTGTCCATCGCTGCCGCGGTGGCGACGATCGTGCTCAAGTGGGCGGCCTACCACGTCACGGGCTCGGTGGGGCTGCTGTCGGATGCGCTCGAGTCGTTCGTAAACCTCGCCGGTGCGTTGATGGCGCTCGCCATGTTGAGCATCGCGGCTCGACCGGCGGACGAGGATCACCCCTTCGGGCACGGCAAGGCGGAGTACTTCTCCGCGGGAGTCGAAGGAGCGCTGATCCTCATCGCTGCCGCGAGCATCGCGTTCGCAGCCGTGCAGCGGCTGCTGCATCCACGGCCGATCGAGGCGCTGGGACTGGGGCTCGGCATTTCGCTGCTCGCCTCGCTCATCAACCTTGGCGTCGCCCTCGTGCTGCTCCAGGCGGCGCGGGTTCACCGCTCGGCGACCCTGCAGGCCAATGC
>JAGOXN010000321.1 GCA_018059685.1 Steroidobacteraceae bacterium
ACCCAGGCTGCCGTAGGAATTCGGGAAGCCGCTGAACAGATCGGCATGCTCCGTCGGCGAGCAGCGCAATACCCGCCCGTCGGCCACCAGCACGTCGAATGCCGGAACGGTCTCGTGCACGAGGCCGTAGCGGAACGAGCTCGACTCGATGCCGAGTCCCGTCGTCGCGCCACCGACCGTGATGCTCCTGAGCTCCGGCACCACCGCCGGCGCGAGTCCGTACGGCAGGCAGGCGTCCACGAGATCCGCGTAGGTCGTCATTCCTTCGGCCTGCGCGAGTCGCGCGTCGGCGTCGATCGCGATGACGTGCCCGAGTTCCGTGGCATCGAGCTGCACGCGATCGACGGGAAGCCGCGGACGAAACAGATTGCTCGTGCGCTTGCGGAGCCGCACCGGACCCGTGGACTCGCGCAGCGCCGCGGCGAGGCGCTCGACCCGTTCGCGGTGTCCGGTCAGAGTCGTGAAAACCATCGCTCAGCGGACCGGCACGTACCGGGGCACGTCGCCCCTGCTCAGGACGAACTGCCAGAGCTGCAGCGCGCGCGCCCGAAACGCGCCCGCGGTCGAATTGAGATAGTAGCGCCACATGCGGTAGAAGCGCTCGTCGAGGTTCGACCCCTCGCGCAAGGAGGGCCATGCCGCACGGAAGTTCGCATCCCAGCCGAGCAGCGTGCGGTCGTAATCCGGCCCGAAGTTGTGCCAGTCCTCGAGGACGAGCAGCCCCTCCTTCGCCCTCGCAATCTGACGCTCGGAGGGGATGACGCCGCCCGGGAAGATGTACCGGTCGATCCACGGGTCCGTCGTCGTCCTGCTCGTGTTGCCGCCGATCGTGTGCACCAGCGCGAGCCCGCCCGGGGCGAGCCTCGACTGCACGATCTCGAAGAAGCCGCGGTAGTTCTTCGGCCCGACGTGCTCCATGAGGCCGATGCTGACGACGCGGTCGTAGAATGCAGGATCCGACGCGGCCTCGCGATAGTCCTGCAGCCGGAACTCGACCGGGAGCCCGTCGCACCACCGGCGCGCGAAATCGACCTGGGCGTGGCTGATGTTGTAGCTCACCACGCGGCAACCGTGATGGCTGGCGAGGTGGTGGGCAAGGCCGCCGAAACCGCTCCCGAGCTCGAGCACCGACATGCCGGGCCGCAGGTGCAGCTTGCGCGCGATCAGCTCGAGCTTGCCCGCCTGCGCGTCGTCGAGGGATATTCCGGCGCCTTCGGGCCCGTAATACGCGCAGGTGTACTGCATCGTGGGCCCGAGCATCGCGACGTACAGTTCATTCGAGAGATCGTAATGATGCTCCGCGACGCGACGCGACAACCGAGGCCCCTGCAGGTTGCTGATCCTGCTCAGCGCGACCTTGGCGACGAGCGGTGCCGTCACGAGCTGGCGATCGATGCGGGCGCGGGCGACGCGCGCGAAAAACTCATCGAGTCGCTCGACCTCCCACCAGCCGTCCATGTAGGCCTCGCCCGCCGCGAGCGACCCGCCCGTGATGACGCGTCCATACAGGCGCTCGTCGCGGACCTCGATGTCCCACGGCGCGTGGCCGGCGACCTCGACGCCCGCGGACTCCAGCAGTGCAGCGAATTGCTCCTTCGCCCTCATTCCCGCCACCCGGCCATCGCACGCCGCAGCCCAGGCTCGTTGAGCGCTACATATGCTGGCGACCCGGCACCGTCAGAAACTGACGCTCGTCGTTTCCTTTGCCTGAATCGTAACCGCCTTCGCCGCAGCCGGCCGCCCCTTCAGCCTGACTGTATAGCTGCCAGGCATGGCGCTGAGTGGCGCCTCGGCGCCCGCAAGGCCCTGGGTCACGACCTGGCCCTTGCCGTCGACGAGTTCGACCGCCGGCTGCAACGCCTGCGTCAAAGCTTGGTCGAGGCTCGCGGTATCGCGCGCGTCGAAGTAGAGCCCGCCGCCCGCGTCCGACCAGTGCCGGAACGTCGCGGCAAGCTTTGGGTCGTCGATCGCGAATCCGACGATGTTCACCCGCACGGCGACACCCGATTTCCTGAGCTTCTCGATGGCCGCCGCCGGGTCCCCGCCGCAGGTCTCCTCCCCGTCGGTCAGCAGGATGACGAGCCGTTCGCCACGCACCCCCTTCAGGTCGTCGGCCACCTTGTCGAGGGACGCGCCGATCGGCGTCTTCGCGCCGTTCTTCGCCTCGAGCCTGGCGATGCGCGCGGCGACGGCGGCGGCATCGAGTGGACCGAGCGCGATGTCGAGATCGGTCTGGCACGAGTCCACCTCGCGGCCGAAGACGCGAAACGCGAACGGCGTGCCGGCGGGAATGCCGGACGTGGTCAGCCGCGTGAGCGTCGTCTTCGCGATATCGATGCGCCGGTCCTTGCCGATCTTCTGCAGCATGCTGCCCGACGCGTCCAGGATGATCTCGACCGCATTGCCCGCGGCCGGGCCCTGCGCCACGGTCACCTTCACGAACCCCGGCTCGAGCTTCCCGGGCGTGATGCGGATCGGCGCCCGGGCGAGCGTCGCGTGGGACTGCCCCGTCGAGTAGCGCAGCTCGTAATCGCCGGGCGTGAGCGGCGCGAGCACATTGGCCGGATTGCCCAAGGCGGTGTAGCGGTAATTGCCGCTCGCGCCTTCCTTCGCGTCTGCCGGCAGGACGGTGACGTAGTCATTGACGTTGTTCGGCCCCTGCCATTTCACCGCGAAGGTGCTGCCCGCCACGGCGTCGGCGGGACCTTCAATCGACGCGCTGATCGGCGTCACCTTGATCGACGCGCTGCCGAGCGTGGCGTAGGACTGCGCGGTGAGGTACCGCAGCTCATAGTTGCCCGGCTCGTCCGGCGCGGTCAGCTGCAGCGGACTTCCCTTGGACGTGTATGCGTACCGCTCGTACTGCTTTTCCGGCGTGCCAGCCTTGACCATCGTGACGAAATCGCGCGGGTTGTTGGGCCCCGTCCATTTAACCGGGAACTTCGCGCCGGCGGCGACCTCCGCAGGCCCCGCGACCGTCGCCGTGACATCGCCCACGACGAGGCGGCGCCGACCGATGACGGTGTCGCGCTCCGCAAGGAAGTACCGCAGCTCGTACTCGCCGGCCTCATCCGGCGCTGTCAAAGTGACCGGGTTGCCACTGTTCGTATAGGCGTAGGTCACGTAAGGCCGCCCGGCATTGCCAAGGCCAACGTAGTCGCGGGCGTTGTCCGGTCCCTGCCATTTCACCTGGAACTTCGCACCCGCCGACACCTGCTCAGGCGCTTCGAGTGTCGCCGCAACGTCTTCGATGCGGATCGGGCGCCGCGCGAGCGTCGGGTAGGGTGTGTCGGCACCGAGCACGCGCACCTCGTACTCGCCCGCCCTGGCAGGTGCCGTGAGCTTGAACCTGCCGGGTTTCTGGACGTACTCGTACCCGCCGTAACTCCCCTCTCGGTCGGCCTTCGGCACGATCGTGACGAAGTCCCGCGGGTTGCTGGTTCCGCCGACGGTAACGGTCACTTCCGACCCGAGGCCCGCGCTGTCCGGCGCGCTGACGGTGACCTCGGACAGCGCGTCGGCACCGAACGACATCGAAGCCATCAGCAGGACCACGTGTCTCGAGACCATGAGTTGCTCCGTGCTGGACGAAGACGACCGGAACCCAGGCGGTGCCGTCAGGACGCTGGCGCATCGGTAGTACCGAGTATACGGCCGGCGCCTGCGTCTCCGCGCTTTGCCTTAGACTCCCGGTCACACGCATTGCCGGGAGTCCCGC
>JAGOXN010000050.1:0-4984 GCA_018059685.1 Steroidobacteraceae bacterium
GGGTCCTTCTTCACGACGAACAGCGCCACGACCTCGCCGGCGCGTTCGTCGGGCTGCGCGACGGCCGCGACCTCGAGCACCCCGGGGTGGGTCACCGCCACGCCCTCGACTTCGTTCGGATACACGTTGAAGCCGGAGACGAGGATCATGTCCTTCTTGCGGTCCTCGATGAAGACGTAGCCGCCCTCGTCCATGTAACCGATGTCACCGGTGCGCAGCACGCGGCCGTCGATCATCACCTTCGCGGTCTCGTCCGGTCGGTTCCAGTAGCCGCGCATCACCTGCGGTCCCTCGACGCAGATCTCGCCCTGGGCGCGGACCGGCAGGACCGTGCCGTCGTCGTCGCGGATCGTGATGTCCGTCGACGGCAGCGGCAGCCCGATCGAGCCCGTGAACCCGGTGGCGTCCAGGCGGTTGACCGTCGCACCCGGCGAGGTTTCCGTGAGGCCCCAGGCCTGCGTCAGCGTGTTGCCGGTGACCTCCTTCCAGCGCTCGGCCACCGCCTTCTGCACGGCCATGCCGCCGCCGAGACTCACCCGGAGACTCCCGAAGTCGAGGCGGTCGAACCCCGGCGTGTGCAGCAGCGCGTTGAAGAGCGTGTTCACACCGCTGAAGAACGTGAAGGGGTGCCTGCCGAGGTCGCGCACGAAACCCGCGAAGTCCCGCGGGTTGGCGATCAGCAGGTTGTGCCCCGCCGTCTTCATGAAGAAGAGCGACTGCGTCAGCGCGAAGATGTGATACAGGGGCAGGGCCCCGACGATCGTGTTGTCGCTCGCGCCGGCGAGTGCAGGCGCGAACCAGGCGTCGAGCTGGCGGATGTTCGCCACGAGGTTGCGGTGCGTGAGCACCGCGCCCTTGGAGACACCGGTCGTGCCTCCCGTGTACTGCAGGAAGGCAATGTCCTCGTGTCCGAGCTCCTGCACCGCGAGGTTCTCGTACTTGCCCTTGCTCAGCGCCTCGATGAAGCGCACCGCGCCCGGCAGCGCAAACTCCGGGACCTGCCTGCGCACGTGGCGCACGACGAAGTTGGCGATCAGTGACTTCGGGAAACCGAGCAGGTCGCCCGCACCCGTGACGATCACCGTCTCGAGCTTCGTGTCGTCGATGACCTCGTCCAGCGTATGCGCGAAATTCTCGAGGATGAGGATCGCCCGCGCGCCCGAGTCGTGCAGCTGGTGTCGCAGCTCGCGCGGCGTGTAGAGGGGATTCGTGTTGACCACCACGAGGCCGGCGCGGAACGCCGCCACCAGTGCCACCGGGTACTGCAGGATGTTGGGCAGCATGATCGCGATGCGGTCGCCCTTGTGCAGGCCGGCCACCTTCTGCAGGTAGGCGGCGAACTGGCGCGACAGCACGTCGAGATCGCCATAGCTGAGCGTGCGGTCCATGCACGTGAAGGCCGCGCGGTCCCGGTTCCGCGCGATGCTGCGCTCGAGGACGTCCTGCAGCGAGCGGTATTCGTCCGGGTTGATCTCGGCCGGCACGCCGGGCGGGTAGCTCTCGAGCCAGATTCTGTCCATGGCGGCAATATACCGCAGGGCCGTGATTCACGGCGCCAGCAGGGGCTCGAGCTTCGGCCACACCTGTGCGAGGAGCTTCGGTTGCGCGGCGGCGGAAGGATGCAGCCCGTCCTCCTGCATCAGCGCGTCATCGAGCGCGATGCCGTCGAGGAAGAATGGCACGAGCGGCAGCTGGTGGCGCTTCGCGAGCTCACCGAAGAGCCCCTGGAAGGCGCTGGTGTAGGTCGGGCCGTAGTTCGGCGGGATGCGCATGCCGATCAGGAGGACGTGTGCCCCCGACCCGCGCGACAGGCGGATCAGCGATTCGAAATTGGCCCGGATCTCCGTGACCGGCAGGCCGCGAAGACCGTCGTTGCCGCCGAGCTCGACGATGACGATGGCCGGCCGGTGCTTTTCCAGGGCCCGCGGCAGGCGCGCGAGTGCGCCTCCGGTCGTCTCACCGCTGGAACTGGCGTTGACCACGCGGTGTCCGTACCCTTTGGCCTTCAGCCGGTCCTGCAGTAGGGATACCCAGCCCTGCTCCAGCCGGATTCCATAGGCCGCGCTCAGGCTGTCGCCCAGCACCAGGATGGTCGGTGCAGGGGCCGCCTGTCCCGCATGGATGGCGAGTGTCAGAACGATGCAGGCGACAGCGTTGCGGAACGAGCGGAGCGACACGGTGCTGCAGGTGGAGCGGCTGGGCAGGCAGGTTAGCAGCCCGGAGGGAACGCTCGCCATCCTGTCGGACGTGAGCCTCGCGATCGGGCGTGGCGAAACCGTCGCCATCATGGGCGCCTCGGGCGCGGGCAAGTCGACGCTGCTCGCACTGCTCGCGGGGCTCGACGAGCCGACGTCGGGGACCGTGCGGCTGGCGGGCCGGGACATCACCGGGCTCGACGAGGACGGTCGCGCCGCGGTCCGGGCGCGTCACGTGGGCTTCGTCTTCCAGGCTTTCCACCTCGTGCCCTCGCTCACGGCGCTCGAGAACGTGATGCTGCCGCTCGAACTCGCCGGTCGCGTCGATGCGCGCGCGGCGGCGCGCGGCGTGCTCGAACGGGTCGGTCTCCGGGAACGCGTCGGTCACTACCCGCGCCAGCTCTCCGGAGGGGAGCAGCAGCGGGTCGCCATCGCACGCGCCTTCGTCATGCGGCCCGACGTCCTGTTCGCCGACGAGCCGACGGGCAACCTCGATGCCGCGACCGGCGGGCGGATCATGGACCTGCTGTTCGAACTGAACGCGACCGAGGGCGCGACGCTGGTCCTCGTCACGCACGACCCTGCGCTCGCCGGCCGCTGCGGCCGCATCGTCCGGCTGGATGCGGGCCGGGTCGTCGAGGGCTGAGCGTGGTCGCATTGCGTCTCGCCTGGCGGAGCCTGCTGCGCGACCTCAAGTCCGGCGAGATCGTGGTGCTGCTCGTCGCCCTGCTGGTCGCCGTCGCGTCGCTCACGGCCGTGGGATTCTTCACGAGCCGCATCGGTCGTGCCGTCGACCGACAGGCGAGCGAGGTCCTCGCGGCGGACCTGAGGCTCGAGTCGGCGCGACCCATCGCGGAAGACTACGACCGCGAAGCCCGGGAACGGGGGCTTGCAACCGCGCGCGTGCTGTCGATGCCGAGCGTGGTGTTCCATGGCGAACAGTCGGCCCTGGTTGCGCTGCGTGCCGCGAGCGAAGGGTATCCGCTGCGTGGCCGGCTCAAGGTCGCGGACGTACCCTTCGGGCCAGCACAGGTCGTCGACGGCATCCCGCGGCCCGGCGAGGCCTGGGCGGATTCGCGCCTGCTCGCGCAGCTCGGCGCGACGGTCGGGGCACGCCTGTCGGTCGGGGCGCAGGCAATCACGGTCAGCCGCGTCCTCGACTACCGGCCGGACCAGGGAATGGGCTTCGGCGATCTGTCCGCCACGCTGCTCATCAACATGGCGGACGTTCCGGCCACCCGCCTCATCCAGCCCGGCAGCCGCGTCAACCGCGCCGTGCTTTTTGCGGGCGATCCGCGCGACGTGCAGGAGTTCAGGTCGTACCTGGAGACCCGGGTCAGGAAGGGCGAGCGACTGCAGGCGATCGCCGATGCGAGTCCGCAGATCCGTGCCTCCGCCGACCGCTCGGGGCGCTTCCTGTCGCTCGCGAGCCTAGCGAGCGTGCTGCTGTCGGCCATCGCGGTGGCCATGGCCGCACGGCGCTACGCGGCGCGCCATCTCGACGGCGTCGCGCTGATGAAGTGCATGGGAGCCTCGCAGGGTTTCATCCTGCGCCAGACGCTCGCGCAACTCGTCGTCGTCGCGGCGACGGTCGCGTTCGCGGGCACCGCGGTCGGATATCTCGCGCAGTCCGGCCTCGCCTGGCTCCTGCGCGATCTCGTGCGCAGCGATCTGCCGCCGCCGGCTCCGGACGCGGCCTCGCTCGGACTCGTCACGGCCGTGGTGATCCTGGTGGGATTCGCGCTGCCGCCATTGCTGCAACTGAAGCGCGTCCCGCCGGCACGGGTGCTGCGCCGTGATCTCGCGCCGCCGCCACTGCGATTCGCGGCCGTGTACGGCATCGCGATCGCGATGGTCCTCGCGCTGCTCTACTGGATGATGCGTGATGCGAGGCTCGTTTCGTATGTCGCCGCGGGCATCCTCGGGACGTTCCTGCTCCTTGCGTTCGCCGGATGGCTGCTCGTGAAGGCACTCGCGCCGCTGCGTCGCGGTGTCGGCGTGGCCTGGCGTTACGGGCTCGCCAATGTCGCGCGCCGCGGCCGCGACAGCATCGTGCAGATCGTCGCCTTCGGCCTCGGCTTCATGGTGCTGCTGCTGCTCGCACTGGTCCGCGACGACCTGCTGCGGGAGTGGCGCGCGAGCCTGCCGTCCGATGCACCGAATTTCTTCATGATCAACATCCGTCCCGACGAGGGCGACGCGGTGCGCGAGTTCTTCGCCGCCCGCGGCCTCCCGCCGACGGAGCTCGTGCCGATGATTCGCGCCCGCCTCACCGCCATCAACGACGTGCCGGTGGACGAGATCACGTTCGAGCCCGGCCGGGCGACCGGTTTCGTCGAGCGCGAAGCCAATCTCACCTGGGCGCGGACGCTGCGCGACGACAACCGGCTGGTCGCCGGGCACTGGTGGTCCGACGGCGAGGCGGGCGGCGCGCGCGTGTCGGTCGAGCAGGAGTATGCGGAGCTGCTCGGCCTGAAGCTCGGCGACAGGGTGAGCTACGACGTCGCCGGCGAAACCGTGAGCGCACGCATCACGAGCCTGCGCGAGGTGCGCTGGGATTCATTCCAGCCGAACTTCTTCGTCGTCTTCTCGCCGGGCGTGCTCGAGGAAGTCACCGGCACGCTGATCACGAGCGTGCACGTCGAGCCCGGGCAGCGGGCGGCGCTCGTCGAGCTCGTGCGCCGCTTCCCGGAGGTCACGATCATCGACATCGACGCGCTCTTGAGGCAGGTGCGCGACGTGATGGACAAGGCCTCGCTCGCGGTCGAGTACGTGTTCCTGTTCACGCT
>JAGOXN010000050.1:5084-12144 GCA_018059685.1 Steroidobacteraceae bacterium
CGCTCGTCGAGCTCGTGCGCCGCTTCCCGGAGGTCACGATCATCGACATCGACGCGCTCTTGAGGCAGGTGCGCGACGTGATGGACAAGGCCTCGCTCGCGGTCGAGTACGTGTTCCTGTTCACGCTCGCTGCGGGGCTCATGGTGCTGCTCGCAGCGATCCAGGCGACGCGCGACGAGCGGCGCTACGAGAGCGCCATGCTGCGCACGCTGGGGGCCAGCCGTCGCGTCGTCTTGCAGGGGGTCGCAGCGGAGTTCACCGCGCTCGGGCTGCTCGCGGGGCTGCTCGCCGCCGCGGGCGCGAGCGTGGCCGGTTACTTCCTCGCACGCGAGATCTTCAATCTGAAGTACGCACCGGATCCGTGGGTGTGGATCGCGGGCATCGTCGGCGGCGCACTGCTGGTCGGCGCGGCGGGCGTCCTCGCGGCGCGGTCGGTGGTCACGCATCCGCCGGTGGAGACGCTCAGGCAGGCACAGTAATCGGCAGTAATCGGGGACATTCTCCTTTTCCGCGGTTGAGTGCGCGAAAAGGAGAATGTCCCCGACTTACTTCACCACCAGCCTCACCCACCCCGCATCCACCCGCTGGCCGCGCCAGGTGTAACCCTGCAGGCGGATTCGATACTCGCCAGGCTGGAATGCGGTGCTGTTGATCGTCAGCCGGAGCTCGCGGTTCGAGTCCGGCACCATCCGTTGGACGAGCACGACGCGTCCGGAGTCCACCTTGTCGATGGTCACCGCGAAGACCTTGAACTCCGAGTAGGCAACCGGCAGGTAGAGGTCGAGAAGTTCGGGGGGTTCCGGCCAGCGGATCGTCGCGTCGGGCGTGGCCGACCAGCTGCGTGGATTCGGAGCCACCCGCAACACGCGTTCCTGTGTGGCGGCGCGCAGAGTGAGCGTCTTGACCCGGCCTTCGAGCTCCCCGGCGAGTTCGCGGTCCCGGCTGGCGCGCACCAGCGACAGGATCGCGATCAGCAGCAGCACCGCCGCGATCGCTGCGAGCGCGGCGACCGCCCATGTCCGTTGCCACCACGGGAGGTTGGGCGCGAGGTCGTCTGGCGACCCTGACGATGGCGGCTCCGGGAGTTCGAGGTTTGCCTGCACCGCCAGCCGGCGCGGCAGGCGGGGCTTTCTTCGCTTCATGCGCCGGTCGCCTGCCGCTCGCGGGACTCGAACTCGAAGGGATCGGACACGCCGGCCACGACGCGCTCCATGGCGCGGATCTCGCGGTCGCGTATGGTCGAGAGAAACTGGTCCGCGCCGCGCATCGCCTCGAAGGCGACGAGGCCCCGTTCGAGGAATTCCTGCAGGCTGCCGAAGCCGGCGGCATGGGCCGGTCCGCGTGCGAGCCGCACGAGTGCGCCGATCACCGGCGTGCGGACGACGCGGTCGAGGTAGGTGCCGATCTCGTTGATCAGGGCGATCTGGCGCTTCCGGTCGGGCAGGCGATTGGCGCGCCGGTACGCTGCGGCGTAGGTCTCGTCGCTGATCGGCCCATCCTCGAGGTTCCGCGTCACGTCGGCATCGAGTTCCTGCGACAGGATTTCGAGCTCGATCGCGAGGCACAGGGCGTGCAGCGCCGCGGGCGGCAACAGCCGCCGCATGACGTGCTGCACGCGCAGCAGGTCGCGGTCGCGCCCCTTGGGATCGCCCTCGCCGTAGAGCTCGCGGAAGAAGAATTCCGTCGCCCGGCGGTAGCGCGGGCTCGCATGCAGGTCCGCATGCGAACGCAGCAGGCGTCGCGACTGCCACTTCTGCAGTGCCTCGAGCCGCTTCTGCAACGCCGGCTCACCGGAGAAGACTTCCCGGAGCGCTGCATTGCGCTCGATCAGGTGCGCGAGCTGGCCGCGCTCACCGCGGGCGCGGCCGCCGTCGCCGATCTCGACGCCGAGGATCTTCAAAGGATCAGCTTCGCGCGTGCAGGGCGGTTTCGAGGCGGTCGAGCGCGCGATGCAGGGTGCCACTGAGCGGCTGCAGGCGTCGCCGACGCTCGCGTACCGCGGCGTCGAAGGTGCGGGAAGGATCCTCGAGTCGATCCGTGTGCAGGCGGATTCCATGGCGGGAGAGGATGCGCCGCAGCGCATCTGCATTCGCGAGGAGGTCGCGCCGCGTGCGCTGGTAGGCGTGCTCGGTGAGGCGACGGCGCTCGATGTAGCGGAACGGGTTCTTGAAGAAGAGCTCGTCGTCGCCGCGGTCCGGCTCGAAGAGCAGCAGGTCGGCGCCTGGGTAATCGAGCTTGTAGGTGCGCATGCCCACCAGCATCCGCGACTGGATCATGGCCCGGAAGGTCTGGCTCATGACGGTCGGCAGGCCGCCACGGCGCAGGTCGAGGTCCCTGCGCCTGCCGTCGCGGCTGGCGGGCACTGCCGACGCATCGAAGGCGACGAGGGGATTGATGCAGATCACGAAGTCTGCGCCCTCGTCGAGCAGCAGCGAGGCGTTCATGGTGCGCATCAGGGCGCCGTCCACGTAGACGTGTCCGTCGATCGGTACCGGCGGGTAGAGCCCCGGCAGCGCCGTGCTCGCCTGGATCGCGGTCGAGATCGGCACGTGATCGTGCCCGCGCTCGCCGAAGCGGACCGACGAACCGCTGTTCAGCTCGGTCGCAACGATGTAGAGCTTGCGGCGCAGCTCGCGGAAATCGTTGGTCCGGCCGTGGCCCGAGAACACGTGCGCGAGAAATCGCTCGAACGGCCGGTTGTCGTAGAGACCGACGGGCAGCAGGCGTCCGAGCGGGTCGATCGCCTCCGCCCAGCTCTTCCCCGGATCACGCACGTACTCCATGAGGATCTCGCCGGCGAGCGCCGGCAGGAGCGCGATGCGCCTCAGGTACTCGCGCCACGCCGGCCGCAGGAACAGGCCGGGGCGCACCGGATACTCGAGGGAGGCGTTGTGGATGAATACGACGCCCATGTCGGTCGTGTCGAGGCCGTTCACGAGGCCCGCGGCGACCATGGCGCCGGAACTCACGCCCACGTACATGTCGAGGTCCGTCAGGTCGAAGCCCTCGAAGGCCTCGCCGATGGCGTGCAGGGCGCCGATCTCGTAGAAGGCGCCGAGCGGCCCACCGCCCGCCAGTGCGAGCCCGAAGCGTCGCGTGCCGGATCGATGGCCATTCGTCGCGGGCTGGAGTTCGAGCATGGTGGGCGCCTCGGAGCCGTGCTTACCGGGCGCGCGCGGACTTGCGCCGCGCCGCCTGGCCCTTCCTGGCTGACCGCGCAGGGCGGACGGTGCGCCGCGTGCCGCCGCGACCGGCCTTGTCCGAGCGGGCGGCGAGCTGCTTCACGCTGTCATTCAGGTCCGCGACCCGCTTCGTGAGGAGCCGGATCTCGTCCGGACTCGGCACGCCGAGCTGCTGCAGGGCTTTCTGGACGCGTCCCTGGAACAGCGCCTCGAGGTTGTCCCAGGTCTCGCTCGCCTGGTCCCGCGCATTCTCGATGCGCGACTGCACGGATTCCTGCGCCGACTCGAAGACGTCGCGGATCAGCTTCTCGGCCGATGAGCGCGACCGGTTCAGGAGCGCCAGCCCCTCGGCGACGGCTTCCTGGAATGCCGCCGGCCCCTCCTGCTGCGCCCTGGAGACCGCGCCCATGCCGGCGAGCCAGATCTGCTGGACGTTATCGACCAGGCGGGTCTGCGCCTTCGACGCCCCGGCCCGCGCCGCACCGAGGGTCGTCCCGGCGCCGGCCTTCTTCTTCTTCCTGCTGCGTGCAGCCATCGATATCCCCTCGCGGCAGGCGCCGCTGTCCTTGATGATCCATCTACGACGACGATGCTATTCCCGTGCTGCACCGTGTCAATCCGCCGCTTGCACAGCGTGGGAAGCGTTATCGGAATTGCCAGGTTTCGGTGCAGGTTCAGGCCTTCCTGCGCCTGCTGCGGGTCGGGCGTCGTGCGGAGTTCGGCGTTTGTCGCGACTTGTTCGGCGATTTTCGCGTCGCGAGTGCGCCGACCGTGGCCGCGAGCAGCAGCTTCTCGAATTCCGGCACGAAGCGGTCGACCACCTCGTGCGGTCTCCGTACCAGCTTGCGGTCGGAAATCACGCCGAAGAGCACGCGACGGTCGTAGGACAGGATGCTGATGCCCAATCCGACCACGCCGCTTTGCGGCACCCAGAAGTACATTTCCGTGACCCGCTGGCCGCACATGTACAGCGGCTCCTGTGGTCCCGGCACGTTGGACACGACGGCCGATACCTTGCGGCTGAGCAGCTCGATGGCCGGCGCCTGCACCGCCTGCGGCATCAGTCCCATGAGGCCGAGCAGCATGAGCGTCATCGGTGGTTGCAGGGATCCCTTCAGGGCCTTCAGGGTGTCGTGGACGGCATAGAGGCGCTTCAGCGGATCGCGGACGCCGAGCGGCAGGTCGACGAAGATCAGGCCGAACTTGTTGCCGAGCGTCAGCGGCTCGTCGGCCGCGCGCAGGTTCACCGGCACGTTGGCGCGCAGGACGAGATCCGTCGTATCGAATCCCGTGTCGCGCAGATAACTCCCCAGGGCACCGGCGACGGTGCACATCAGCACGTCGTTGATCGTGCAGCCGAGCGCCTTGCCGACCGTGCGCACGTCCTCGAGCGGTATGGAGTCGGCCCAGGCGACGCCCTTGTAACCACTCAGTGCCCCGCGCAACGGAGTGTCGGGGTCGTCGGGGAGGGTGAATACCCGTGCGAACTCGCCGACCATCCCCCCGAAATGCGTGGCGAGCGAGGCGGCGCGATCCGGGTGGAAGACCTCGTGGATACCACTCTCGAGGAGCCTCGCGCCCTCGGTGAGCGCACGCTCGAGCATGTCGCCGGCGGGCTGTGCGAGGTGCTGCGCCCAGCCGGGCAGCGGCAACACGTTCGCCCGTGTCGACGTGGACTTCGGGCGCGCCTTCGCCCGGCCGGTCGTGGCGTGGCCGGCAAGGGACGGACCCGGGTCCTGCCCGGTCATCGACAGCAGCACCCGTACCATCGCGATGCCGTCCGCGTAGCAGTGATGCACGCGCGTGATCCAGGCGCTGCCGTCCAGGTAGTTCGCGACGAGATGCAGCTGCCACATGGGGCGGCGCGGATCGAGCGGCGTGCTCGCGAGTTCCGCCGCGAGCATCTCGAGCTCCGTGCGCCCGGCCGGCGCCGGCAGGTTCAGGACCTCGATGTGCTCGTCGAGGTCGAACTCGTCGTCCAGGACCCAGGAGGCACCAACCGGGTCGGCGACGGCCTTGTGACGGAACCGGGGGAAGCACAGCAGCCGCTCCTCGGCCATGCGGCGGAAATCCGCCGGCCGGATCGGGGTCTCGGTCGCCGATACGCCCACGATCATCATGGAATTCAACGGGCTGTCCATGCGCAGCCACGCCGTGTCCACGCTCGACATGCGCTCGTGATGGGGCGTCGCCATGCGCTCACCTCTGCGGGCGGGGAGATCGTCGGGCCGAAACCGCAATCTTAGGCCAGCAGCGGTGGCCTGCCACGTTGACCTGAGCCCGACCGGCCCCTAAGGTAGCCGCAAAAACGGGCCGGTCGCGAAGCCGCGCGACGCCCGCGGGATGGGGAGAGACCATGACCTATTTCGTCACTGGCGCGACCGGCTTCATCGGCCGATTCCTCGTGCATGCGCTCCTGCGGCGCGGCAGGTCGACGGTCTACGTGCTCGTGCGCCCGCGGTCGATCGGCAAGCTCGACGAGCTGCACGAGTTCTGGGGCAAGCAGAGCCTGAAGCGCGTCGTACCGATCAAGGGCGATCTCGCCCAGCCGCAGCTCGGCGTGTCGAAGGCCGACCTCGCGAAGCTCGAGGGCAAGGTGAAGCACCTGTATCACCTCGGCGCCATGTACGACATCGAGGCGGGTGCGGAGGCGCTGCACGAGGCGAACGTCGTCGGTACCGAGAACGCCCTCGATTTCGCGCGCGCCGTGAACGCTGGCTGCTTCCACCTCGTGAGCTCGATCGCGGCGGCCGGCCTCTACCGCGGCACGTTCACCGAGGACATGTTCGAGGAAGCCGAGGATCTCGAGCACCCGTACCACCGCACCAAGCACGATGCCGAAGCGCTGGTGCGGACGAACGGCAGGATCCCGTTCCGCGTCTACCGCCCCGGAGTGGTGGTCGGTCATTCGCGCACGGGCTTCATCGACAAGATCGACGGGCCCTATTACTTCTTCAAGACGCTGCAGAAGCTGCGCGAGTCGTGGCCACGCATGATCCCGCTCGTCGGCATCGAGGGCGGTTACGTCAACGTCGTCCCGGTGGACTTCGTGGTCGATGCGCTGGTGCACCTCTCGCATCGGCCGAAGCTGGACGGACGCTGCTTCCACCTCACGGACCCCAAGGTGCGCCGCATCGGCGAAATGCTGAATGTCTTCGCGCGCGCGGCGCACGCGCCGGAGATGGTCGTCCGGGTGGACACGAACGTCTTCGGACTGGTGCCCGAGCCGGTGGCGCAGACCATCCAGCGCAGCAAGCCGGTGCAGAACGTCTACCACCAGCTGCTGCGCGACCTGCAGCTGCCGAAGGTAGTCTTCGGGTTCGTGAATTACCCGACACGCTTCGATTCGGCGCGGACGCAGAAGATCCTCGACAAGGCGCGCATCCGCGTACCACCGCTCGAGGACTACGCCTGGCGGCTCTGGGACTACTGGGAGCGGCACCTCGACCCCGACCTCACGATCGACCGGAGCCTGCGGGGCGCGGTGAAGGGCAAGATCGTGGTCTTGACCGGCGGCTCCTCGGGCATCGGCGAGGCCGCCGCGATGCGCATCGCCGACGCGGGCGGCAAGGTCCTGGTGGTCGCGCGCGACCAGGCAAAGCTCGCCGAGGTACGCAAGCGGATCACGGCCATGGGCGGATTCGTCAAGACCTATTCCTGCGACATCACCGACTACGCGGCGAACGACCAGCTCGCGAAGGACATCCTGGAGGAGTTCGGCCAGGTCGACATCCTGATCAACAACGCGGGCCTCTCGATCCGCCGTTCCCTCTCGCTGTCCTACAGCCGCTTCCGCGACTTCGAACGCACGATGCGGCTCAACTATTTCGCCAACGTGCGCCTCACGATGAATCTGCTGCCGTCGATGTCGGCCCGCA
>JAGOXN010000322.1 GCA_018059685.1 Steroidobacteraceae bacterium
AACGGCCGGCCCAGCGCCGGTGTCGTCAGCGGTTCATGCGTTCGTCGACGAGCGAGCTCACGACGGATGGATCCGCGAGCGTCGTGATGTCGCCGAGCTGCTCGTGCTCGTTGGCCGCGATCTTGCGCAGGATGCGGCGCATGATCTTGCCGGAGCGCGTCTTCGGCAGGCCGGGCGCCCACTGGATGAAGTCGGGCGTTGCGATCGGTCCTATCTCGCGGCGCACCCACTCGCGCAGTTCCTTGCGCAGTTCCTCGGTCGGCTCGGCGTCGAACACCAGCGTGACGTAGGCGTAGATGCCCTGCCCCTTGATGTCGTGCGGACAGCCGACGACGGCCGCTTCGGCGACCTTCGTGTGGGCCACGAGTGCGCTCTCGATCTCGGCCGTACCGAGACGGTGACCCGCGACGTTCAGCACGTCGTCGACGCGCCCCGTGATCCAGTAGTAGCCGTCCTCGTCGCGCTTCGCGCCGTCACCCGTGAAATAGCAGCCCGGGAACGCGCGGAAATACGTCTCGATGAAGCGCTGGTGGTCGCCGAACACGGTGCGCATCTGCCCCGGCCAGCTGTCCGTGAGCACGAGGTTGCCCTCGCAGGGTCCGTCGAGCACCTTGCCGTCGTTGTCGACGATGGCCGGCTGCACGCCGAAGAACGGCAGCGTCGCGGAGCCGGGCTTCTGGTCGATCGCGCCCGGCAGCGGGCTGATCAGGATGCCGCCGGTCTCGGTCTGCCACCAGGTGTCGACGATCGGGCAGCGGCCGTCGCCGACCACGCGGTGATACCACTCCCAGGCTTCCGGGTTGATCGGCTCGCCCACGGTCCCGAGCAGCCGGATCGAGGCCCGCGAGTGCTTCTTCACCGGCGCGTCGCCCTCTCGCATCAGCGCGCGCAGCGCCGTCGGCGCCGTGTAGAGAATCGTGACCTTGTGCTTGTCGGCGACCTGCCAGAAGCGCCCGGAATCGGGGTAGTTCGGCACGCCCTCGAACATCACCGACGTCGCCCCGTTCGCGAGCGGGCCGTACACGACGTAGCTGTGGCCCGTGACCCAGCCCACATCGGCCGTGCACCAGTAGATGTCATCCTCCCGCAGGTCGAAAACAGCCTCGTGAGTGAGCGCGACGAAGACCAGGTAGCCTCCGCTCGTATGCAGCACGCCCTTGGGCTTGCCGGTCGAACCGGAGGTGTAGAGGATGAAGAGCGGGTCCTCGGCGTCCATGACCGCCGGCTCGCACTCGTCGGGTTGTCCGTCGACGAGTTCGTGGTACCACTGGTCGCGCTCGTACATGGCGACGGGCCCGGCCGTACGCCGGATCACGAGCACCTGCCGCACGCTTTCGGTGCCAGCGGCGCTGAGGGCCTGGTCGACATTGGCCTTGAGCGGAATGCGCTTGCCTCCGCGCAGGCCCTCGTCCGCCGTGATCACGACTGACGAGGCGCAGTCGGCGATGCGTCCGGCGAGGGAGTCCGACGAGAAGCCACCGAAAACGACCGAGTGGATTGCGCCGATGCGCGCGCATGCGAGCATCGCCACCGCTGCATCGGGAATCATCGGCAGGTAGATGGTGACGCGGTCGCCCTTCTGCACGCCGAGTGCGCGCAAGGCGTTACCCAGGCGGCAGACACGGTAGTAGAGCTCGCGGTAGGTGATCCGCTCGGACTCGCCCGGGTCGTCCCCTTCCCAGATGATCGCCGTCTTGTCGCCGCGGTGCGCGAGATGCCGGTCGAGGCAGTTGGCGGCGACGTTGAGCTGGCCGTCCTCGTACCAGCGGATGCGGAAGTCCCGCGCGTCGAAACTCACGTCGTGCACCTTGCCGAAGGGTCGCAGCCAGTCGATGCGCCGCGCCATCCGCCCCCAGAACTCGTCGGGATCGCGCAGGGATTCGTCGTACAGGCGCCGGTAATCGTCCCTGCCGATCCGGGCCGCGGCGGCAAACTGCGGCGGCACCGGGTAGAGCTTCGTCATGGTCTCGTTCCCCCGTCAGTCGAACGCGGCCCGGATCTTCGCCGCCTGTTCGGCGAGCCGCTGCGGATCGGCCATCTCGCGCGCGTGCAGGCGCAGGTCGACGCCGTGATAGCGCGGGATCACGTGGAAATGGATGTGGAACACGCTCTGCCCGGCGCCGCGGCCATTCAGCTGCGCGATCATGACACCGGGCGGGTCGAAGGCGCGCCTGACCGCATGCGCGACACGCTGCGTGGTGAGAATCGTGGCCGCGAGCGCTTCCGGCGGCAGATCGAAGAGGTTCTCGGCCGCGGCTTTCGGCACCACGAGCACATGGCCGTCCGCCTGCGGCATGACGTCCATGAAGGCGAGCGTGGCATCGTCCTCGCAGACCTTGTGGGCCGGGATCTCGCCTCGGAGGATGCGGGCAAAGACGTTGGTCGGGTCGTAGGCCATGGGCGTCACCGGCGCGCGAACATGGGATCCGAGTATAGCGACTGAAGGGCCCCGCGCCCGAGGCTGATTCGACCACCGGGTGAGCGCGTTCTACTGACCGAACACCCACTGGACCAGCGCGGCCTGCACGGCCTCGCCCGCGCCGGCATCGGCGGCCGGGTGATTCATGATCACGACCGTCACGAAAGTCCTGCCGGAGGCGGCGTTGACGTAACCGGCCAGGGCACTCACGTCCTGCAGGCTCCCCGTCTTCATGCGCAGGCGACCCTGCATCTCGGGAGCCCGGAAGCGACGCCTGAGCGTGCCGTCCGTCGCCGACAGCGGCAGCGAGGCCGCGAACTCCGGCATGTACTGGCTCTTCCACGCCGCGAGCAGCACGTCCGCGAGCCCGACCGCGGTAATGCGCTCGTCGCGCGAGAGACCGGAGCCGTTGTCGAGCACGAGGTCGGGGATCACGATGCCACGCGATGCGAGGAAGTCCACGATCACCTGGCGACCTGCGGCCGTGGTGCCGGGCCGACCGGCTTTCTCGGCGGCGAGCGTGAGGAGCAGGTGCCGGGCCATCACGTTGCTCGAGTACTTGTTGACCAGCCGGATGACCTCGGCCAGCGTGAGGGAATCATGCGTGTACAGCAGCTCGGCGTCCGCAGGCACGGTGCCGAGGCGCATGCCGCCATCGATGGTGCCCCCGGTCTGCTGCCAGAAGGTGCGGAAGGTTCCGTAGGCGTAGTCCGGGGCGCGCATCACCGCGCGGCTCACCGACATCGGGCCGCAGCCCGCGGCACGACGCCCCGAGAGACTGACGCGATTCCCGGTCGGGCCGTCCGGCATCGAGACCACCACGCCGCCCGCCTGGCGCCGGCACGATCCCGGCACGAGCTGCACCGCATTGTCGACGGCGAGATTCGCCGGCTGCGGGTGGACGCTGGCCCGCACTGAGTGGGTCGCCGCGTCCGGAACGATGTTGATCGCGACGGTCTGGAAATTGACCATGAGCGCGTCGGGCAGCACGTTGTACGTGCGGTAGGGCCTGTTGTCGAAGGCGCCGCGGTCGTCGCCCTGCGGCGCGAAATAGCTGTTGTCGATGACGACGTCACCCTTGATACGCGCGATGCCGGCCTGCCGCAGGCCGCTCGCGAAGCCCCACCATCGGTCGGCGGTCATGAAGGGATCACCGCCGCCGACCAGCACGAGGTCGCCCTCGAGCACCTGGTCGCGCACCGGCCCGGTTGCATACGCACGCGTCGTCCAGCTGTAGGCGGGCCCCAGCAACTCGAGGGCCGCGTAGGTGGTCAGCACCTTCATGGTGGAGGC
>JAGOXN010000323.1 GCA_018059685.1 Steroidobacteraceae bacterium
AGCTCACCGTGCCCGAGTACTCGGCGAGGATCGCCGAATCCTTGGGCTTGCGGGCCTCGAACAGGTCCGCCACGCGCGGCAGGCCGCCCGTGATGTCGCGGGTCTTCGAACTCTCCTGCGGGATGCGCGCGATGACGTCGCCGACCGAAACCTGCGCGCCGTCGCCGAGGCTCACCAGGGCGCCCGCGGGCAGCGCGTAAACGGCCGGAATGTCCGTGTTGGCGAAGCAGACCTCCTTGCCCTTCGTGCTCACCAGCTTGATCACCGGGCGCAGGTCCTTGCCGCCCGCGCCGCGCTGCTTCGGATCCATCACGACCGTGCTCGAGAGCCCGGTGATTTCGTCGACCTGGCTCGACACGGTGATGCCGTCGATGAAGTCCTGGAAGCGGATCAGACCCGCGACCTCGGTGACCACCGGGTGGGTATGCGGATCCCACGTGGCGATGACCTGGCCGGGCTGCACCGCATCGCCTTCGTTCATCGTGATGACGGCGCCGTACGGGATGCGGTAGCGCTCGCGCTCGCGGCCGAAGTCGTCGATGACGCCCACCTCGCTCGAGCGCGAGACCGCGACCAGGTGCCCCTTGTCGTGCCGCACCGACTTCAGGTTGTGGAAGCGCACCGTGCCCTTGCCCTTCACCTCGACGTTGCTCTGCGCCGCGGCCCGCGAGGCCGCGCCGCCGATGTGGAAGGTGCGCATCGTGAGCTGCGTGCCCGGCTCGCCGATCGACTGCGCCGCGATGACGCCGACGGCCTCGCCGATGTTGATGCGGTGTCCGCGCGCCAGGTCGCGCCCGTAGCACTGCGAGCACACGCCGTAGCGGGTGGCGCAGGTGATCGGCGAGCGGACCATGATCTGGTCGACGCCCGCCTGCTCGATGCGGCGCACGAGCTTCTCGTCGAGCAGCTCGCCAGCGGCCACCAGGACCTCGTCCGAGCCCGGACGGTACACGTCGGCGGCCGTCACGCGTCCGAGCACGCGCTCGCCCAGGCCCTCGACGACGTCGCCACCCTCGACGATCGGCATCATCGACAGCCCGTTCGCCGTGCCGCAGTCGATCTCGGTGACCACGAGGTCCTGCGCCACGTCGACCAGGCGGCGGGTCAGGTAGCCCGAGTTCGCGGTCTTGAGCGCGGTATCGGCCAGGCCCTTGCGCGCACCGTGGGTCGAGATGAAGTACTGCAGGACGTTCAATCCCTCGCGGAAATTCGCCGTGATCGGGGTCTCGATGATCGAGCCGTCGGGCTTCGCCATCAGGCCGCGCATGCCCGCGAGCTGGCGGATCTGCGCCGGCGAGCCGCGCGCGCCCGAGTCCGACATCATGTAGATCGAGTTGAACGACTTCTGGCGCACCCGCTCGCCCCGCGAATCCTCGACGTCCTCGCCGCCGAGCTTCTCCATCATCGCCTTGGCCACCTGGTCGTTGGTGCGCGACCAGATGTCCACCACCTTGTTGTAGCGCTCGCCATTGGTGACGAGACCCGAGGCATACTGCTCCTGGATCTCCTTCACCTCGAGTTCGGCGGAGCCGAGGATCTTCGCCTTCTGGTCCGGGACGATCATGTCGTCGACGCCGATCGAGACGCCGGCACGGGTCGCGTAGTGGAAACCCGTGTACATCAGCTGGTCGGCGAAGACCACGGTCTCCTTGAGGCCCAGCGTGCGGTAGCAGGCGTTGATCACGCCGGAGATCGCCTTCTTCGTCATGTCCTGGTTGATCAGATCGAAGGACAGGCCACGTGGCAGGATCTCGAACAGCAGCGCGCGGCCGATCGTGGTCTCGACGAGTCGGCGCCGCTCCTCGAGGCCGCCGCCCGCCACCTTGACGTGCTCGACGATGCGCACGCGGCACTTTGCCTGCAGCTCGGCGACGCGGCTCTCGTAGGCGCGGTGCGCTTCGGCCACGTCGGTGAAGAACGTCCCTTCACCGCGGGCGTTCACGCGCTCGCGGGTCATGAAATAGAGGCCGAGCACCACGTCCTGCGACGGCACGATGATCGGGTCGCCGTTCGCGGGCGACAGGATGTTGTTGGACGACAGCATCAGCGCGCGCGCCTCGAGCTGTGCCTCGAGCGAGAGCGGCACGTGCACGGCCATCTGGTCGCCGTCGAAGTCCGCGTTGAACGCCGTGCACACGAGCGGGTGGAGCTGGATCGCCTTGCCCTCGATCAGCACCGGCTCGAAGGCCTGGATGCCGAGGCGGTGCAGCGTCGGCGCGCGATTGAGCAGCACGGGATGCTCGCGGATGACCTCCTCCAGGATGTCCCAGACCTCCGGGCCCTCGCGTTCCACCATGCGCTTGGCGGCCTTGATGGTCGAGGCCTCGCCGCGCAGCTGCAGCTTCTGGAAGATGAACGGCTTGAAGAGCTCCAGTGCCATCTTCTTCGGCAGGCCGCACTGGTGCAGGCGCAGCGTCGGGCCCACCACGATCACCGAGCGGCCGGAATAGTCGACGCGCTTGCCGAGCAGGTTCTGGCGGAAGCGGCCCTGCTTGCCCTTGATCATGTCGGCGAGCGACTTGAGCGGGCGCTTGTTGGTGCCGGTGATGGCGCGGCCGCGCCGGCCGTTGTCGAGCAGCGCGTCCACCGACTCCTGCAGCATGCGTTTCTCGTTGCGCACGATGATGTCGGGAGCGTTCAGCTCGAGCAGACGCCGCAGGCGGTTGTTGCGGTTGATGACGCGGCGGTAGAGGTCGTTCAGGTCCGAGGTCGCGAAGCGGCCGCCGTCGAGCGGCACCAGCGGACGGAGATCGGGCGGCAGCACCGGCAGGACGGTGAGCACCATCCACTCGGGCTTGTTGCCCGACTCGATGAACGACTCGAGGAGCTTCAGCCGCTTCGACAGGCGCTTGATCTTGGTCTCGGAGCTGGTGTTCCCGATGTCCTCGCGGACCT
Organism: Steroidobacteraceae bacterium; assembly: GCA_018059685.1. Taxonomy (GTDB): domain Bacteria; phylum Pseudomonadota; class Gammaproteobacteria; order Steroidobacterales; family Steroidobacteraceae; genus RPQJ01. The sequence goes on from JAGOXN010000323.1 coordinate 2,896, forward strand.
TCACCACCTCGGCCTTCAGGTCGAGGCTCTTCAGCAGCTCGTGCACGGCTTCGGCGCCCATGCGGGCGTCGAACTCGTCGCCGTGCTTCTCGATCGCCTCGAGGTACATCTCGTCGGACAGCAGCTGCCCGCGCTGCATCGAGGTCATGCCCGGGTCGATGACCACGAACGCCTCGAAGTACAGCACGCGCTCGATCTCGCGCAGCGTCATGTCGAGCATGAGGCCGATGCGGCTCGGCAGCGACTTCAGGAACCAGATGTGCGCCGTCGGGCTCGCGAGCTCGATGTGGCCCATGCGCTCGCGGCGGACCTTCGCCTGGGTGACCTCGACGCCGCACTTCTCGCACACGACGCCGCGGTGCTTCAGGCGCTTGTACTTGCCGCAGAGGCACTCGTAGTCCTTCACCGGCCCGAAGATCTTCGCGCAGAAGAGCCCGTCGCGCTCCGGCTTGAAGGTCCGGTAGTTGATCGTCTCCGGCTTCTTCACCTCGCCGAAGGACCACGAGCGGATCATTTCCGGGGAGGCGAGACCGATGCGGATCGAGTCGAAGTCCTCGGTCGTCGGCTGCTGCTTGAACAACTTCAACAGGTCTTTCATTGCATCACCCTGTTCATGGCACGGTTGCTGCGCGCTGGACTCAACGCCGTTCCTGCTCGAGCTCGATGTTGATGCCGAGCGAGCGGATCTCCTTCACCAGCACGTTGAAGGACTCGGGCATGCCCGCGTCCATCATGTGGTTGCCGTCCACGATGTTCTTGTACATCTTGGTGCGGCCGGTGACGTCGTCCGACT
>JAGOXN010000051.1:0-5546 GCA_018059685.1 Steroidobacteraceae bacterium
GCCGAGATCGCGCGCCTTCCGGTGGCCTATGCCTGGGCCGTGGACCGCAAGGACGTCGACGCGTTGCTCGCGATCTTCGCGGCCGATGCGAGCTACGACCTGTCGGCCTACGGCTTCCCGGACGTGCAGGGCCAGGCGGCGTTGCGCCGGTTCTTTCTCGAGTCCGTGTTCCCGAGCGAACGGTGTTCGTTCAGCAGCATCTCGAACGTGCGCATCGATCTCGACGGCGAGCGGGCGACCGGCGGGGATTACTTCATCCATTTCGGTTACGGCAATCCGAAGTTCGGCGCAGAGACCCGCATGCACGTCGAGGGCCAGCACTACTACGAGTTCCGGCTGGAGCAGGGGCACTGGAAGATCGCGCGCATGACCGGCCGGCCGAGCTTCGAGCGCGTCGAGCCGTTCGCGACACAGGGACTGAAGCACTGCGGGCCGGCACCGGTACCAGCGCCCGGTCGCGAGTGAGGGCAGCCGATGCGGATCAGCGACGCGGACGCCGGCACGCTGGCGGGCTGAGGGAAAGCGGCCCCGCCGGTGTTGCGCACCGTCCGCTCGTCGCCACCGCGAGCGGCGACACCCGGAAATGCCATGGCCGGGACGAAAGCGCGGCCGATCCGCGCGGGTGGTCAATGGACTTGATCTAATGGTCAACATGCTTGACAAATGAGGCGTGTCGACGGACTCTCTGGCCGCCGGGCCTGCATCGTGCGGGTGCCGGTGTCGGGCGCTGGACGGGCGCCGGACCGTGGTATGTCCGTGTCCATCGAGATCCTGGGGAGATGCGCATGATCAGTGATCGCCGACAGTGCCTTCGCGCCACGATGGCAACGTTCCTCCGGCCGCTGGCCGCGGCCGCGCTGGGCACCGCGGGTATCGCGGCGCAGGCACAGACCACGGCGCCGGCCGGCGCGTCCGGGCTCGAGGAGATCATCGTCACCGCCGAGCGTCGCGAGACGGCGCTGCAGGAGACGCCGATCTCCATGTCTGTGGTTGGCACTGCGCAGCTCGAGACGATCGGCGCCTTCGAAATCCTGCAGGTTCCGGACTACATACCGAATGTCCGCATCAACCAGACGGCCGGATCCCAGTCGAACGTCGGCATCGCCATCCGGGGCATCTCCGCAACCGACCCGCAGCTCGCCGTTGATCCGGCGGTCGGCATCTACCTCGATGGCGTCTACATCGGGCGCCATGCCGGCGCAGTCTTTGACATCGTCGACCTCGAACGGGTCGAGGTGCTGCGGGGCCCGCAGGGGACCCTGTACGGGCGCAATTCGACCGGTGGCGCAATCAATCTCGTGACCATCAGGCCGGGCGACGAATTGGCGTTTGCGCAGACGTTGACTTACGGCAGCGAGGACTTCATCCGCAGCACGACCCGTATCAACCTGCCACTGTCCGACCAGGTGGCGGCCTCGCTGTCGTACAACCACACGCAGCGCGATGGCGATCTCGAGAGCCTGTACACGGGCCGGGACCTCGGCGCGTTCGAGTCCGATGCCGCGCGCCTGGCCGTGCGCTGGATACCGGCCGACGAGTTCACGCTGGATTATGCGTTCGACTGGTCGCAGCGCCGGACGAACACCGCGATGTCGCAGATGGTGCATGTGCGGCCGACGCAGATCGGCGTCGGGGGCCGCTTCTACCAGCAGCTCGCAGCGGTCTCCTCGCCGAAGCGCATGGAGGCACTGCCTCTGGTCGAGGACGGCGACGACGAGCACTCCTCCGATGCCTCCGGTCACGCACTCACCATGGAGTGGCGGCCGGCAGCGGACCTGACCGTGAAGTCGATCACCGCCTACCGGCAATGGGAGGAGGATGAACCGGGCAACAGTTTCGGCGACGTCTTCGTCGAAGCCAACACGGTGCTGAACGGAGCCACCGGGACCTACGTTCCGGCCGGCCAGCGGGTCGCGAACTTCTTCGCCACCCGCCAGGGCGAGCAGGACCAGTGGAGCCAGGAACTGCAGTTGTTCGGCACCGCCTTCGACGACCGGCTGACCTATACCGTCGGTGCCTACTACTTCACCGAAGAGGCCGAGGAGGCGAATCCGCAGACCTACGTGCTGCCGGCCCTGTTCGCGTTCGGCCGCCTGCCGATCGGCACCCAGGGATTCCTGTGCGCGGATTTCGCCTCGCCTGCGCCGTGCTTCGGCAAGAGTGTCCGCCTGAGCAACAGCGCGTTCCGTTACTCGACCGACAACGAGGCGTACGCGCTGTACGGCCAGGCGACCTGGGCGATCAACGATGCGGTCGACTTCACGCTCGGTGGCCGCTGGTCCGAGGACCGCAAGGAAACGACACTGACGACCGTGTTCCTCGACGTCGGCCTGAACACGGTGAGCGACAGCGACTCGTGGAGCGACTTCAGCCCGAGCGGTACGCTGTCATGGAAGATCAACGAGGACGTCAATACCTACTTCAAGGTTGCCACCGCCTACCGCTCGGGTGGCTACAACGCCCGGGCGACCACGGTGCCCTCGTTCACCAGTCCGGTCGACGCCGAGAACGTGCTGAGCTACGAAGTCGGCCTCAAGTCCGAGCTCTGGGACCGGCGGGCGCGCTTCAACACGGCGGTGTTCTACATGGATTATGACGACCGGCAGGTGGCGCAGTTCGAGGCCGGCACCGGTGGCGCGTCGCAACGGCTCGTGAACGCCGGCGCGAGCACCTCGAGCGGCATCGAGCTGGAGCTCACCGTACTGCCGGTCGAGTCGCTGCAGGTGCAGTTGAGCTACGGCTACCTCAACGTCGAGTACGACGAGTTCATCACGGCCGTGGTCAACCCGGTGACGGGCCTCGGTACAGGCGTGACTGCGGACATCGCCTCGACCGCATCGACCCTGCAGCATGCACCGAAGCACACCGGCGCGGCGAGCGCCGAGTACACCTTCCCGCAGAGCAGCTACGGCACCTGGGCGCTGTGGGCAGGCGTCACCTACGCCAGCAAGCGCACGTTCAATCCGCAGCTCTACCTCTACGACTCGATTCCGTCGCACGAACTGATCGACGCGCGCCTGACGCTGCGCGACGTCCCGGTCCCGAAGGGCAAGCTGCAGTTCGCACTGTGGGGCCGCAACCTGGCGGACGAGGAGGTGCGCGAGTGGGGCATCGACTTCGGCGCCCTCGGCTGGGCAATCAATACGTTCCGCGATATGCGCACGTACGGACTCGACGTGCGCTACGAGTTCTGACCGACGCCACCTTGCCCGAAGTGCAGCGCTCGTCCTTGGGCGTCTTGCGGTCAGTCTGACGCAGGAACCCCCGCCATCTGGCGGGGGTCTGCTGCGGCTGACAGTGGCCGGTGTCCTGTCCGGCGGGCACTCTGGCCCGCGCGCGCAACGACGGTGCGCCCGGGCAACTTCCCTTCATTGGCCTGATTGCGAAGCACTACACTAGGTATCCTCGCTCGACGGGGATCGGATCGTGGACCATGGGCTGCGCTGCTGGAAATGCGGGGCGTCACTCGCCGATTACACGCTGCCGCTGAGACGCCTCGAGGAATGCCGGGCTTGCAATGCGGAACTGCACGTCTGCCGCATGTGCGAGTTCTACGACACCACGGTCGCCAGGCACTGCCGGGAGACGATCGCCGAGGAGGTCAAGGACAAGTTGCGGGCGAATTTCTGCGACTACTTCCGACCGACGCCGTCGGCCTACCGGCCGGACGGCACCTCCGCCGCGGATCGCGCGAAGGCGGAACTCGAGGCTCTGTTCGGACGCAAGTGACGCAGGCACGGGGAGTCAAGAGCATAGAAAAATGCGTATTTTCAAAGTGTTGCGATCGGTAATGGTCATATCGAGCTTTGGTGCGGCGGTGACGGGGACGGCGGCAGTGGCGCCGACCGGTGCGGAACCCGTAGCCTTGGTGCCCGCGCGTCCCGGGATCTACGCACCGGTCAGGCTCGAGGCGGATCTTTCCGGCCTGAGCGCTTGGGAGCGCGAGGCCCTGGGACTCTTCATCGACGCGGCCGTCGTCATGGACGACCTCTTCTGGGCGCAGGCCTACCCCGGCGACCGCAAGGCGCTGCTCGACGGACTGAAGGACCCGGCGGCACGCCGTTTCGCCGAGATCAACTACGGTCCATGGGACCGCCTCGATGGCAATGCGCCATTCGTGCCAGGCACCGGTTCAAAGCCGCCCGGAGCGGGGTTCTATCCGCTCGACATGACGAAGGAGGAGTTCGAGCGCGCCAATCTCGAGCGCGGTCGCAGCGAGTACACCGTACTCCGGCGCGACGGCGAGGGACGCCTGACGGTCGTGCCCTACAGCGTGGAGTGGCACGCGCCCCTCGAGCGCGCCGCCACGCTGCTCGAGCGTGCGGCGACCATCGCCCGGGATGACAGTCTGCGCGGGTATCTCGAGGCGCGGGCCCGGGCGCTTCGCACGGACGACTACCGGGCAAGCGACATGGCGTGGCTCGACATGAAAGACAACCGGATCGATCTCGTGATCGGCCCGATCGAGACCTACGAGGACAAGCTCTACGGGTACAAGGCGGCCTTCGAGGCGTACGTGCTGGTCAAGGACATGGCGTGGAGCAAGCGACTGTCGCGCTATGCGGCGCTGCTGCCCGAGTTGCAGCGCGGCCTGCCCGTGCCCGATGCCTACAAGGCCGAGATGCCCGGCACCGACTCCGACCTGAACGCCTACGACGTCGTGTACTACGCCGGCGACTCGAACGCGGGTTCCAAGACGATCGCCATCAACCTGCCGAACGACGAGCAGGTGCAGCTGGCCAAGGGCACGCGCCGCCTGCAACTCAAGAATGCGATGCGTGCCAAGTTCGACGCCATCATGGTGCCGATTGCGCACGAGCTGATCGCCGGGGACCAGCGCCGGCACGTGAGCTTCGATGCGTTCTTCGCCAACACGATGTTCCACGAGGTGGCCCACGGTCTCGGCATCAAGAACACGATCAACGGCCGCGGCACCGTACGCGATGCGCTCGAGGAACTCGGGTCCGGCATCGAGGAGGGCAAGGCGGACGTGCTCGGTCTTTACATGGTCACGCGGCTGCACGAGCGCGGCGAGCTCGATGGTGCGCTCGAGGATTACTACACCACGTTTCTCGCCGGCATCTTCCGCTCGGTCCGTTTCGGAGCCGCCTCGGCGCACGGCCAGGCGAACATGGTGCGCTTCAATTTCTTCGCCGACCGGGGTGCGTTCAGCCGCGACGACCGTGGCCACTACCGCGTGGACATGGCCCGGATGCGCAAGGCGGTGGACGAATTGTCCGCGGTGTTGCTCAGGCTGCAGGGCGACGGGGACTACGCCGGCGTGCAGAAGCTCGTGAGCGAGCTCGGAGTGATCCGGCCGGCACTGCGCGCCGACCTCGACCGGCTCGCCGCCCGTGACATACCCGTCGACGTGGTGTTCACCCAGGGCAAGGCGGTCCTGGGACTCGAGTGAGGACTGGCCATGGCTGAAGTCGTGACGCGCGTGCTCGAAGGCCGGCCCCGCGACCTCGGTGGATTCAGCGTCCGCCGCCTGCTGCCCGCCGGCAGGCTGCAGACCATCGGGCCGTTCATCTTCTTCGACCACA
>JAGOXN010000051.1:5646-12031 GCA_018059685.1 Steroidobacteraceae bacterium
GCCATGGCTGAAGTCGTGACGCGCGTGCTCGAAGGCCGGCCCCGCGACCTCGGTGGATTCAGCGTCCGCCGCCTGCTGCCCGCCGGCAGGCTGCAGACCATCGGGCCGTTCATCTTCTTCGACCACATGGGCCCGGCCACTCTCGCGCCCGGGACGGGCGTGGACGTGCGCCCGCACCCGCACATCGGCCTCGCGACCGTGACGTACCTGTTCGACGGTGCATTCATGCATCGCGACAGCCTCGGTACGGCCCAGGTCATCCGTCCCGGGGACGTCAACTGGATGGTCGCGGGGCGCGGCATCGTGCATTCCGAACGGACGCCGCAGGCGGACCGCGCGGCACCCGGGGGCGCGTCCATCCACGGCATCCAGACCTGGATCGCGCTGCCGAAGGCGTACGAGGAGATCGAACCGTCGTTCGCGCACCACCCGTCGGCCACGCTGCCGGAAGTGCATGGGCCAGGCTCGACCTTGCGGCTGATCGCAGGGGACGCGTTCGGTCGGCATGCGCCGGCGGCGGTCTATTCGCGGATGTTCTACCTCGACGCGCAGATCGATGGCGCTGCGATGGCGCCGGTTCCCGCCGACCACGTCGAACGGGCCGCCTACGTCGCCACAGGCGAGATCGAGGTGAGCGGGGTGCGCTACGAAGCGGGCCAGATGCTCGTGTTCGATCGCTCCGCCGAAGTGTCGCTGGTCGCACGCACCGCGTCACGGGTCCTGCTGTTCGGCGGCGACCCGCTCGACGGCCCGCGTCACATCTGGTGGAACTTCGTCTCGAGCTCGATGGAACGCATCGAGCGGGCGAGGCTCGACTGGCGGGAGGAACGGTTCGCGCGCGTGCCCGGCGAGACCGAGCGGATTCCGTTGCCGGAAAGTTGAAGTGTGTGCAGGCGCCGGCGGGGGCGAGCGCCAGTCAATGGCGCAGCGCCGTGCCGCAGCCGCGCAGCGTCTGCTTGCGCAATTCGACCACCACGGCGTGATCGAATTCCTCGCCGGACATGTCGTCGGTGCAGGGTTCCTGCCGGAACGTCACCTTGACGGAATCCTCGCCCTTGTCCACGTCGTAGACCACGACCTTGATTTCGGCGCCACCCCGGATCGCGGCGTCGTCATGCTCGTGGCGCTCCTGCCCGAAGTTGGTGACGAACAGCAGGCGATTGCCGGGCCCGGCTTCCACGAACCACCCAGGTTCGTTCCCGGTACCGCGGTAGTCCACGCCGCGCACCCTCGCATCGGCCAGGATGGACTGCGCGCGCAGTTCGCGGCAATTGACGGCCGGGCTGCCCTTGCGTTCGAACAGTGCAGCGCCGCCCCTGGTCCAGAACGAGAGCGATTCGTCGGCATACTTCGCTCCGGACGCACTCGGCACGTGGTCCAGCCGGCGCGGGCCTTCGTGCAGGTCGAGTGTGATCGCGTTGTCCCGGAACAGGTTCTTCATGGTGAGCGTCGCGCCATCGTCGCATGCCCAGACGTAGGCGCGCAGCACGCCCTCGGGCGGCTGCTCGTCGGCTGCGGCGGGCGGCGGCGCCGGCACGGTGGGCGCGGCCTTCGCCGGGGCTGAAGGCACGGATCCCGGCGTGACCGCAGAGCCCGCGGCGCGGTCGGTGTCGTCACGCTGGCAGGCTGCAACCACCGCGAGGCCGGTGACCATGATCGCGATCGACATGCGCTGCGTGAACGGCTGCATCGGCTGCTCCGGGGTGGATGGCGGCCGAGCAGTCTAGCGCACGGGGGCATTTCAGCAACGCGACGCGTGGATCCTGGCCTTGAGATCGCGCCAGCGGTTCCAGAGCCGCGCGGCCTGCCGCGCGCTGTACCCGGCGCGCATCTGCTCGTCGACGGCGTCGAGCTGTTGGTGAAGCTCGTTGCAGCGGTCGTTCTCGTCCCGTTCATGCCGCGGGGATTCGAGCGCGGCGTGCTGCACGAGCGGGCGCGTGGTGGCCGTCGGTTCCGCGCGCAGCGTGGAGGATGCCTGCCCCGATCCCGATTCCGATCCCGACCCCGAGCCGGGCCCCGGTTCGGAGACGTCGAGTTCGCGGATCGCGACGATTGGCCCGCAGGGCCGGTCAGAGTAGACCGGCGCGCCATCCTCTGCGCAGACGAATACCGTGCGCTGCTTGCGCTGCACCGATGGCGCCGCGACGGGTTCGAGGATGACGGTGCCGCCGCCCCCCGCTGGATTGGCCGGCGGACGGTCGGCGTCGGCCGACGACGCTGGTGGCACGCCGGCCACGGACCACGCGACGAGCGCGAGGGCCAGAGTTCGCAGGGTCGCGTGAGTGGTTCGATCCATGATCCGCCCTCCGTGACGTACGCGCATATCGTGCGCGCGCGGGGCGCGGAACTCACGTCACGATCGTGGTGCGATCGTGCAGAAATCCTCAGGCGCGGCCGACGTTCGAGTCGGTAGGCGAGTGGAAATACTGGCTGTCCTCCGAGAACTGCGCGATGAGGCGCCGCAGCTCTTCGAGGCGCCCGGCGGCGGTGCTGATCGGCTGGCACTCTTCGCACAACGGGTCGCCGCAAGGCTGCCGCGTATACAGCCAGTACTGCACGGCGCCGGCAAGCAGGCCGTCGGCGATGTCCCAGAGATCGGCCTTCTCGTCGCCTTCGGCAATCTGGTTGCCGAGATCGACCGCCTTGCCGAAAGCCTCGTCGAACGGATGGGTCTGTTCCTGCATGGGTGCGTGCGGAAATCGCGGGGGTCAACGCAAAGGGCCGCGATAATAGCAGATCGCATCCGGGCCCGGCTGTCCTCGCGCGGTGCGATCTTCAGCAGATACAGGTGGTTACGGGCATCAGATGCCGGCCTTCGCGAGGGCGTCGAGGACTGCGCGAATCGCGCCTGCGAGCCCTGGATGCCCGGCCTCGAGCTTGACCGCTGCGCCTTCGAGTCGGTCGCCACGATCGGCGGACGGACCGGCCGCCGCGTCGTCAAGGACGCGGTGGATGTCGGCGAGCACCGTCTCGAGCAGCACGCGGTCCTCGGGCGCCAGGCGTTGCGCCTGCTGGAGTTCGTCGTGGAGGTTGCTCAACGTGTGCCGCAGTTCGCTCATGTGCCTGCTCGATCCGTGCCAGTCCGACCGGCAGTGTAGCAGTGGTGCGGCCAGGACCGCCGGGACCCGGCGGTCCTGCCGAGGTTCGCGTCGCGTCGGGTCTTGGGCACAATAGGCGACTTTTCCGCTGCACAGGGATCTGCCCACGATGACGATGACGAAACGAGTCCACCTGGCTGCGTTGTGCTTCCTGCTCGGGGTCGCCGCGAGCGAGGCACGTGCCGATGCGCCGGTGGCGGAGTTCACGCCGTTTGGGGGTTACCGCCTCGGCGGCGAGTTCGAGGTCGAGGACCCGGCGGGCGGCGATGGCGAGACCGTCGATCTCGACGACGCCGGCAGCTTCGGACTCGATCTGGGCATCTATCGCGATCCGGCCTCGTTCTACGAGCTGTTGTACAGCCGGCAGTCCGCTGGCCTCGATGGCGGCGGATCCGAACTCGCGCCGGTCGATCTCACGACGGAGTACATCCACTTCGGCGGGACGCTGCTGTTCGAGCAGGACCGGGGCCCCGATCTCTACCTGTCGATGACCATCGGCGCCACCCGTTTCGACGCCGAGGGCGGGAGATACGACTCGAAGTCGAGGTTTTCCGGGAGCCTCGGCGGGGGGCTCCGCATGCCGTTCGGCGAGCATGTCGCCGCGACGGCGGGAGTGCGCGGCTATCTCACGCTCGTCGACTCCAACACTGGCATCCTGTGCGTCAGCGGTGGCGGCGAAGGCGGCTGCCTGCTCAAGTCGTCCGGCAGCACGTTCTTCCAGGCCGAGGCACAGCTTGGCCTGACGTTCGTCTTCTGAACGTCCTGATGGGGTGCCGGTGCGCGTCAGGACTTCAGCGCGCGACTTCGACCTGGTTCGCCTGTGCCGGGTCGGACCGCTCCGTCGTGCGTGCTTGCCCCGCCTCGCCGATCCAGGTGCCCGGCAGCTCGAGCGCATTGATCAGCGAGACGACGACGGCGGCCGCGTACGGGATGGACTGGATCAGCAGCACCGCCACCCAGACGCTCAGGTCGGGGCTGCTGATCAGCCCCGGCAGGTCGCCGTCGAGCTCGGGAATCATGTGGACCCCGAAGGCTGCGAACCACAGGCCCACCATCATGAACGCCTCCTCTCGGGCCGCCGCGAGCGCCTGGCCGAGCGCGTGCTTGCGCGCCATCTTGGGCGTGCGGAAGAAGGGCCGGTCGCGCTGCACCAGGCCGCTCAGCATCGCCGCGCCGATCGTGTGCGACAGGCTCAGGCCCGCGAGCGCCGCGGCCACGGTCTGCCGCAGGTTCGCCCCGACGCGTGTGCGGTACAGGTGCACGAGCTTCACCAGCTTGAACACGAACAGCGACAGCGGCAGCACCGAGAAGATCATGAGCGGCGGCTCGATGTAGTGCGGGAAGGCCACCATGACGAGTGACCAGACGAGCGCCGCGCAGTTGAAGACGAGGTTGAACCCGTCGGCGAGCCACGGCAGCCAGCCCGCCACGAAGTGATAGCGCTGGCCGGCCGTGAGCCGGCCGCTCTCGCCACGCACCAGCCACGCAAAATGGCGGCGCAGGATCTGCATCGCCCCGAAGGCCCAGCGCGAACGCTGCTTCTTGAAGTCGAGGAAGCTGTCCGGCATCACCCCGCGCCCGTAGCTCGCCGGGATGTAGGTCGCCTCGTAGCCTTCCTCCATGATGCGCAGGCCGAGTTCGGCGTCCTCGGTGATGCACCACTCCGCCCAGCCGATGCGCTCGAGCAGCGTGCGGCGCACGAGCGTCATCGTGCCGTGCTGGATGATCGCGTTGCGCTCGTTGCGCGTGACCATGCCGATGTGGAAGAAGCCGCGGTACTCCGCGTGGCACATCGCCTTGAAGGCGTTCTCGCCCGCATCGCGGTAGTCCTGCGGGGCCTGCACCACGCCCGTGCGCCCGCTGGCGAAGGCCGGCGCCAGGTCGCGCAGCCACTCGGGGCGCACCATGTAGTCCGCATCGATCACGCCGATGACTTCCGCGTCGGGCGCGGTGTGTCCGAGTGCGAAGTTGAGCGCACCGGCCTTGAAGCCCGCCAGCGGAGCGACGTGGAAGAAGCGGAAGCGCGGCCCGAGCTCGCGGCAGTGAGCCTCGACCGGCCGCCAGACGGCTTCGTCCTGCGTGTTGTTGTCGATGACCAGGACCTCGAAATCCGGGTAATCGAGCCGCGCCAGCGCGTCGAGGGTCTGGATCAGCATCTCCGGCGGCTCGTTGTAGGCCGGGACGTGAATCGACACTTTCGGCAACGACTCGACCGGCACGGGTTTCGGCCGGAACAGGCGCGGGTGCATCGTGACCCAGTGCGCCTCGGCCCACTCATGCGCCTCGGCGAGCAGCACCAGGATCACGCCCACCATGCCGACGAGCAGCAGGCCGCCGACGAGTGCGCTCGTGACCGTGATGTATTGCTGCGAGAAGTCGTAGAGGATCCAGGTCACGAGCGTCGCCGTGGCGTAGACGACGACTGCGAGGAAGCTGCGGCCACGGTTCTGCAGCGTACGGCGGCTGTGGAAATAGAGCAGCCAGAGCAGTACGGCGGCGGTGATCACCGAGGCCGCAGCGAGCACGTGCCAGTGCGGGACGCGCACGATCGGCTCGCGGAACGCGAACTTCTGGCCGCGGTCGGCGTCGTAGACGCCCCAGTAGGCGCCGACCCGGCCCTCCGACTGCTCCTTCCAGGGCTGGTCGAAGGCCTCCATCACGTAATACGAATAGCCCTCGCGCTCGGCATGCGCCAGGAAGCGCCGCAGGAACAGCGCCTGGTTCGAGGTCGAGGCGACGGCGGAATCGCGCGTGCGGCCCGCACTCGGCCAGCCCACCTCGCCGATCACGATCGGCTTGCCGGGGAACTGCTTCTCGAGCCGCTGCATCTTGTCGATTACATAGGCGACCGCGGCCTCGACCTCGACGCCTTCCCAGTAGGGGAGCATGTGCACGGCGATGAAATCGACGTGCTCGGCGAGTTCCGGATGCCGGACCCACATGTGCCACGGTTCGGCGGTGCTGACGGGCTGCCTGGTGGCCGCGCGCACGCGATCGAGGTGGGCGGCGAGGTCCGCGACCGGGAGGTCGCCGCGCAGGACGACTTCGTTGCCGATGACCAGGCGGACGACGTTCCTGTGGCGGTTCGCGAGCTGGATGGCGCGCTCGACTTCGCGCTCGTTGCGGGCGCGGTCGGTGTCGAGCCACGCGCCGACCGTGACCTTGATGTCGTGGCGCGAGGCGATGGCGGGAATTTCGCCGAGGGTGCCGAGGGTGCTGTAGGTCCGCACCGCGCGCGTCTTGCCTTCGAGCAGCGCGAGGTCACTGTCGATCTGCTCGACGGTCGG
>JAGOXN010000052.1 GCA_018059685.1 Steroidobacteraceae bacterium
CCGGTCCCGCACCGCCCGCCTGCGCGACACACCCGCCGGAACCGCGCATGACGGGGAATTGACGGGGAGCGGCGCGTGGAGTGACCATCGTCACCGACCACTGTGGCCATGTCGTCACATCCAGGACGCACGTTCGCTCGCAGGCGGCGAGCCACTCCGTTGCGCGCTTGCGCCATCGCGTGGCTCGAAGGAGACCCGGGCTCATGACAAGCACGACTTCCGCTCACGATGCCGCACTCCATGCCCTTCGGGAGGGCATGACTCTGCTCGACGCGCGAGACGGCGAGCGAGCTTTGAAGTCGTTTCAGGCGGCGGCGGACAGATTTCGCGCACTCGGCAACCGGGCGGGCCAGGCCGATGCCCTCGCCATGGCGGGCAGCATTCTGGCGCAGACGAGTCGCGACGAAGAAGCGCTGGTGGCATTCACCGAGGTCATTCACCTTCGCGATGACGAAGCGGAACCAGTCGCCCGGGCCGCAGCCCTGAGCAACCGCGGGCTGGTGCTCGCTCGACTCGGGCGATACGAGGAGGCCATCGCGTGCTTCGAGGAAGCACAGGCGCGCTTTCAGCGCGAAGACGCGCAACTCCGCAGCGCCGAACAGTGGGCCAACATCGGCACGGCCTGCCGCGACACGAATCAGCCGCAGAAAGCGCTGGAATGCTACCAGCAGGCGCTCGCCATCTACCGCCAGCTCGGACTCGGGGAGCGAATCGGCGATCAGTTGGCAAACATCGCCTACGCCAATATCTGTCTGCAACGGCCGGCCGATGGCCTGGCCTGGTACCGCGAAGCGCTGGGACAGTACATCGAGGCGAAGTGCGGCACGAAGATCGACAAGACCGCGGCCAACATCGAGAAGCTCATCGCAGCGTGCAGCCGTCGGCCCGACAGTCCGGCGAGCTTTTGCTGCGGATGAACATGCATGGGCTCGAACTCGCCGAGGAGTATTACCGGACCTGCTGGCTGCCGTTGATGCAGGAACAATGCGGTCCCGTCAGGGACCGCATTGCCGCAGGCCTCGCCGGACCCGGTTCCGAGTGCTTCGGATTCGACGATGCTGTCTCGCGCGATCACGATTGGGGACCAGGGTTCTGCCTGTGGCTGACGGATGAGGACGACCGCGAGTTCGGCCCTGCCCTGCGCCAGTCCTATGACGGGCTGCCAAAGGCCTTCAAGGGATACCGGCCGCGGCAGGCCAGTCCCGGCGAAGAATGGCGCGTTGGCGTGATGCGTACCAGTGCCTTCTTCATGCGCTTCACCGGGATCGCCCGGCCGCCCGCCACGCCGCGCGAGTGGCTGGCCATCCCCGAGCACGCCCTGGCGGCCTGCACCAACGGCAAGGTCTTCAGCGATCCTCTCGGCGGGTTCACCCGCTGGCGGGAAGCCCTCCTCGCACATTACCCGGAGGACGTGCGGCTCAGGAAGATCGCCGCGCTCTGCATCAACCTTGCCCAGACCGGGCAATACAACTTCATTCGCTCGATGAAGCGCGGCGAACTGTTCACCGCGGAGTACTCGGTGATGAAGTTCGGTACCGATGCAATCACCCTCGTCTTCCTCCTTAACAGGCGCTATGCGCCGTTCTACAAGTGGCTGCACCGCGCAGTCGCCGACCTGCCGATCCTCGGCGCCTCGATCCACGAGCTCACCACCCGCCTCGTTGCGGCCGCCAGCACCGACGAAAAGGTACAGCTGATGGAACAGATGGCCGGGGAGTTGATCGGAGAGTTGCGGCGCCAGTCGCTTTCGGATTCGCCGAGTGGCTTTCTCATGGATCATGCGCCGTCGGTCCAGTCACGGATCGGCGATCCGCAGCTCCGGCAGCCGCTGTCGGCGCTGTAGCGGTTCGGTGCCACGCCCTTCGGGCCCTGCCGGGGTCGTAGCACGTCTGCGCCACGCAGCAGGCAGCGCGGGAACCCGAGCTGTTGCATTCGCGCGCGGCATTCGCTGGAATCACGGTGGTCAGGCGGAGTGGATGCAGCGGCGGGAGAAATCATGACGAATCCCCGGGAAGAACTCGTGGAGGATGTGGTCGAACGCGAATGGGAAATGTTCAGGCGCGTCCCGAACCGTGGCGGCAAGGCGTCCTGCCAGGAGAGCCCGAAGACCTTCTCGATCATGCGAGCGGCCCAGCTGGCGAGCTGGTCGGATGCGCTGCTGGAAAGCTACCTGACCGACCTGCAGGACGCGGCGCTCGCCGGTCGCAACCTGCTTACCGAGAAGTACGGCCACATGATGCGGTCGACTGCGCCGGGAGAGTACGCGCGCATTGCGAGCCTGTTGCCAGCGGTCACGCCGCGCGCGCTCGACCTGATTGCGCGGATCGCGCCGATCGTCCTCGCCTGGGAAGTCACTCTGGCCGGGACGTACCCCGGTATCGTGGCCAGGGGCCGGCCGATCTTCAGTTCGGACGACGGACCGCAGGTGACCTCGCTCGAGACCTACCTGAAAGGCGAACTGGCCACATACTCGATCAGGACACTGGAACTGTATCTGGCGCACGTCGAGCAGCAGCGTGCCGAGGGTGTCAACGGTTGCGAGATCACGCTCGCCTGCACGACCCGGCAGTACGGTTACGCCTCGCTGCAGGAAGCGAACGAGCGACTCGGCCGCCGCGCCGGCTAGACAGGCAGGTTGACTGCCCGTGAGCGTCTCCGCAGCCGGGTGAGTCAGACCCCCCTGGCCGTGCCCCGGCATCAGCCGCGCACGACCTTGCCGCCGATGACGCAGCGGACCACTCGCAGGTCCGGAATCTCCCCAGGCTCGATTCGAACAGGATCCCTGTTCAGCACGATCAGGTCGGCGAGCATTCCCGGGCCGATGCGTCCCTTCTCGTGGGCTTCAAAGGAAGCCTGAGCGCCACCCAGCGTATACATCTCCAGGGCCTCGAGCAGCGTCACGGCTTCTCGAGGCCCAAGGACCTGCCCGTTGTCCGTCCGGCGACTCACCGCCGCCTCGATACCGATCCACGGATTGCACGACACCAACGGCGCGTCGGAACTCAGGGCCACCCTGGCGCCCCAGCGACGGAATGAACCGAGTGGCTGGAACCAGCCGGCCTGCTCAGGCAGGGCCCGCTCCAGATACGGCTGCCCCATGTGGCGCAGGAACGCAGGCTGTGTGACCACGGTCGCCCGACACGCCTTGATCTTCAGCAGCAGCGCTGGCGGGCAGACCGTGCAGTGTTCCAGGCGGAAGCTCCCTGCGGCTTCAGGAAGCTGTCGGCTGACGTAACGGATGGTTGCGAGGGCGCCCTCGAGCATCGGGACGTCGCTGACATGCAGGGCGACGCCGAATCCCGCTCGCGCCGCGCGCAACGCCTGGCGGTTGAGGTCGTCCTGCGGCGGTGCGTCGCAGCCCGTGCTTTCGTCGAGGGCCAGCTTGATGCCACCGATGCGCAGGCGACTGTCCCCGGTACCCGTTGAAAGGCCAGCCTCGCGTAACTCCTCCAGGGAGTCGATGCCCATCAGCACCGATACCCGGCACATTGCGGCACCGCACTCGACCAGGCGGCGCCACTCCTGCCAATGCCGCAACCCGTTGTTCCAGCCGGTGTCCTGCAGCGAAGTGATGCCATTCGCAAGGAATTCCGCGTTGGCCAGCCTCATGCCCCGCGTCAACTCATCCGCGTCGATCGGCGGGATTGCGGCCTCCACCTGCGCATTCCGCCCGACGATCTGTCCGCTCGGTTCGCCGCTGACCGGATCCCGGCGAATCGAGCCGCCCGGCGGATCCGGCGTTTCACGGGTGATGCCGGCCCGCTTCAGGGCCAGCGTGTTCAGGACACAATGACCCGCCGTGCGATGCAGCAGAATCACCGGGTGACGCGGCGCAGCCTGGTCCAGATCGAAGGCCGTGGGTGGGCGTCTCTCGCGCAGGTGAAACTCGTCGTAATTGGCGGCCCGGATCCACTCGCCTTCGGCCGTCTGCATCGCCCGCCGACGAATGGCATTGCCGATATCGGCGATATCCTCGACTGCCTCCGGGGCGCAGTCGACGCTGAGCAGGGCGACGGCGAGCGCGAGCGGATGGCAGTGCGCATCATTGATGCCCGGCAGCACGGCACCGCCTTCGCAATCGATGAGCCGCGTGCCCCGACTCTCGAATCGACCGAGATCGCCCTGCTCACCCGTGCCAATGATCCGGTCCCCCCTGATGGCAACCAGGTCCGCGTATGGCCGTTCCGCATTCCAGGTGACGACCTTCGCGTTGTGCAGTATGAGATCGGCCGCGGTTCCGCGACTCGTGCCGCTCATGGAAACCGTTCCCACAGGTCCGCCTGTCTACCGGCCGCCCGCCTGACGGTACCATTCATATGTTCTGGCCATCCCCTCGGCGAGGGACAGGTAGCGGTGCCCGAGCACTTCCCCGAGTCGCGCACCCGAGTAGACGAGATGCTCCTCGAGGGGGAACGGCAGCGGCAGGCGCGCGGCGTTGAGGACACGGATGGTCTGGCGCCGCACGTCGAACTTTCGCGAGGTAATGGTCTCGAGCGTGTCGATCAGCAGGTCGTAGGACACCAGTTCATCGGCGCAGACCGCATAGGCCCCACCGGCCACTGCGTCGTTCCCCAGGCAGGCAATACAGGTCTGCGCCAGGTCCCAGACCGACACCATCGAAAACAGTGCCTGCGGCGGCGGTGGCAGAACGATGGGTTCGTTCCTGTCGATGAGATCGAAGAAATAGGACTCACGCGGGGCATAGTTGTACTTGCCGTAGATGAAGGCGGGACGCAGGGTTACATACGGGATTGCCTGGTCCTCGCAGCATCCCGCGAGTTCTCGCTCCAGCAGCCACTTGTGATAGGCGTAGGCACCCTCCGGACCCGGCGACGGGCCGGCGAGTTTCGCCGCATCCTCCCTCATGGGCAGATGCGCGGAATTCCGGCAAACGGTCGTCGTGCTGATGTAGATGTACTGGCGAACGACACCAGGCAGGTGCTGCAGTACGGCCGCGATGTCTCCCGGGGTGTAGGCGCAGAAATCAACCACCGCATGCCACTCGTGAGGCGCGATGGCGTTCGCCATTTTCGTCGTGTCGTGCCGTTCGCAGACGATTTCGTGAACTCCCTCCAGCCGCAGTGGCCGGTTGCCGCGATTCATGACGCAGGGGAGATACTCGCCGGAGTCGCGCAATGCCTCGACGAATACCCGGCCCGCGAAGTAGCTTCCTCCAATCACGAGGACGTGCTTCATGCCGTACCTGCAGGCTCCCGGCGTGGAAGGCGCGAAGCTTCGCACGCGTCGCAGGCAACCGAACCGCTCCGGAACACCGCCAGCCCCGACCCATCCGCGAACCGGGCGCCACCGTCGATATGGCCTATACTCCTGCGCCGGGCTAGAGTCTTCCCGCCAACCTGCACCGAGACAGGAAAGATCGCATGAACAAGGATCAGATCCTGAAGATGTCTCCCGGAGAGGGGCTGAGCCTGCTGGTCGCGGAGAGAATCATGGGGAACGTCACCACGCGAGACGATCTCATGGGTCTCATGGAACGGATGATCGATCCGGCTGATGGTGGTTCGGTCTGGGTTCCCTTGACGGCATACTCCGAGGATGTCGATGCGGCGGAGTCCGTGGTCGAGCGGATGCTCGGGAAGGGCCATTCGGATGCGATCTACTGGTCGGGATTCGGCGACGGCCGGTATACCGAGGCCGAAGCCATTTGCAAGGCAGCGATGCTGGCCCTCGAGGAAGCGTCCGGAGGCTGCCCGACGGGCTGACGTCTGCCGCCAGATCGTCCGTCTGACACGTACGGCTTCGCTCCCTGCCCCGCTACTGTCCACCTTCACGACCCCTGCTGCGGTCGACAGCCTCGGCCATCATGTTCGCGCCACGGACGATCAGTTCCTCGGGCGGCGCGGGCAGAATGACCGCTCCTGCCTCGCGCGAAGGAAGCATCACGGTCGCCGTACCCGGGCTCGTGACTTCGCCACGCTGATTGGTCGCCTTCACCTCGATGTGCACGAGTCGGCGTGCACCCTCGATCGTCTTGGCCTGCACCACGCCCGAACAGATCGTCGTGTCGCCGAGGAAATTGAAGGAACGCATCTCGGTCTGGAGGCGCGCGAGCCACCCATCATCCCCCATCCAGTTCGTCAGCAGGTGCGCGAGCCAGTTCGTGCGCATCGTGCCGTAATCGTAGGGTGCAGGCAGGCCGAGCTCACGGGCACGGACCGGGTCCCAGTGCAATCGCTGCACGATGTCAGGCACGCCGAACTCGTCCGTGGAGTAGAAGGCCGGTGTCCGCCCGCGCTGCTTCCAGCCGTAGCGAAGCGGTCCGGCCCCGTACATCTGCCCGAACCCCCAGCCGATATGGAAGCCCACCACGTCGGTCACCCGCAATGGCCCCTTGACCACGGGAGTGAGTTCGTCGCCGACCTGCACGTCCTCCCAGTAGCGCTTGTCGCTCCCGCGAACTTCCTCTGCGGCATAGAGGGCATCGATCCGCTCGATGTCTTCTGGCGTGTACCTTGCCCGCTGGATGTCCTGGTTGCGCCCCTTCTCTTTCGAGGCCTGGCGCTCGGCGTTGACGAAGCTCATCTCGTGCGTGGCCACCGGCTCGCCGTTGGCGTTCACGTAGTGGTAGCGGTAGCTGTCGATCACCGTCATTCCGCCGCTGAAGCTCGAGCTCTCTTTGACCTCGACGCCCGAGGTCGTGTACTCGCGCCAGATGACCTCGCCGGGGCGGATCGGCCGGTACCATTCCCAGGTCGCACCGGAGTAGTACTTTCCCACGCCACGGAACAGACCACGGAACAGCTTCTTGAGGTCGGGACCGGGACGCGGGGTGTCGTCCAGGCCGATGGTAGTGGCGTAGAGCGGCGACGCAATCTGCCCGCGCCAGCGCGTCGTGCGGCCGTACTCTGCATCGTGCCACAGGGGGTTATCGTCGCCGATGCCGAAGGCAAAGTGGCTGATGGTGTCGCTGCTCGCCACCCGGTTGAACACCGGATTCCGTTCGTACTGTGGAATCCCGATCTGTGCCCTGGCCCGCTCGATGTCTGCGGGCGTAATTCGCCCGTCGCCTGGAAGAGTCTCCTCGTCACCCATCTCCGGTCCCTCCAGAGCCCGGCACGCCGAACCTGGGGCCACTGTCATCGCTGCGGGCCGGCCGTTCATCGGCCAAACAGACTATCGCCGCGATGTCGCGCACCGTGAGCCACGTGTCCCGACGCCTTGCCTGTGCTGCCACCGTGTTCCAGAATGCGGTCGCGCGCAGGCGTTCACGCGTCTGCGCAGTATGATTCACCGCGAGACCCCGGATCAGCGCCACGATGGATGCCAACAAGGCTCGGGGTGCAGACGTAGACCTCAACGCCCTGCGCATGTTCGTGGCCGTGGCGGATGCGGCGAGCTTCTCGGCGGCGGCCAGAAAGCTGAACCTGCCCAAGTGGTCCGTGAGTCGCCGCCTCGCGCAGCTCGAGGCGACCATGGGCGTACCTCTGCTGCACCGGACCACGCGACGGGTTGTGCTCAGTCCGGCAGGCGTCGCGCTCCACGAGCGCGTTGCCTCCCTGATCGCCTCCCTCGAACACGCGGCCGTCGAGTCGCCGGACCATCTCGGAGAGCCGACGGGCGAGTTGCGCATCTCCGCGCCCAACTACCTCGGCTCGGCCTTCCTCGCCGACGCGATCACGCAATTCACGGCGCGCTACCCGCGTATCCACTGCGATCTTTTCCTGAACAGCCAGCCCATGGACTTCGCGGTCGGAGGCTTCGACATCGCCCTGCGCGCGGCCCCCGAACGCATGAAGGATTCCTCGCTGGTTGCGCGAAAGGCCTGCCCTATCTACGCCAAGCTCTTTGCCTCCCCGAAATATCTGGAAACCAGCGGCATCCCACGCCTGCCCGATGATCTGGCCGATCATCGATGGGTCACCCACCGTGGTCTGCCGACGCTGACGCTCGCAAGCAAGTCAGGATCGGCAACCTTCAAGCCGCACGGCCCCATCCGCTGCGACGACATCTTCTTCGTGCGGCAGGCCGTTCGTTCCGGTGCGGGAATTGGAATCATTCCAACGTTCCTGGTCGCAAAGGACGTGGCCAGGGGCCGGCTGGTAGCCGTCCTGCCGCAGTACCACAGCGTCGCGGCGTTCGTGTACATCATCCGACCCGGCACGCGAGAAGTGCCGCGCCGCGTCAGAGTGTTCAGCGACTTCCTGCTCGAGTATCTCGCGACGCATCCGTTGATGGCCTCGCCCCCGACGTAGTACCCATCGAATCCTTTGGCGCTGCGGTCGCCGCATGATTGTTGCGCTCGCGTGACGCTGTTTTGCCCCGTTGTTCATTGTTGCGTGACACCGCGCTCCCTAGACTGGTGGACGCACCGAAAGCGGGACCGCTCGCGGCGAGCGATCCCGGGACCAGCTACCAGGACTCGAAGGAGCAAGCGAGATGTCCGCAGCAATCGACGACCTCGCGACGGCGACACCCGTTTCGGTCCGCATGACGAAGATCATTGCAGCCGTACTCGGGAAGATCCCGCTTGCCGAGATCGACAAGGTCAACGGCTTCACGGAACGGGTACAGCGCATGAAGCAGCGCTACCTGGCAGCCAGACCCACGATCTGCGGCCAGCGAGCCCGGTACTGGACCGAGTCCTACCGTGCGACGGAAGGTGAGCACCCGGCGAAGCGGCGAGCGAAGGCCTTCGCCAATGCACTCGCCAGGAAGGACATCCTGATTCGCGACGACGAGGTTCTGGTCGGTGCGCCGACGAAGTACCTCCGGGGCGCGAATCCGAGTGTCGAGCAGTTGCCGATTCACCTCGCCGCGCTCCTCGACCGGGTCGAGGTGACCACGGGCTCGGAGGTGACCGTCACCCAGTTTGCCGCGGAAGACCGCCAGTACCTGCGCGAGGCGGCCGACTACTGGAAAGACAAGTATCCCGCCAAGCGTTCCTTCGAGACGGAAAATGCGCTCGACGGCGGCAAGATGCACCTGATGGGTGAGGCCCGAAACGCGCTGCGCCCACCGCTCACACCGCAGCTGTTCACTCCGGGCGCGGACATGGACAAGATCCTCGCGATCGGATTCCGGGGCCACATCAAGCAGGCCCGGGAGCACATTGACGCCATCCGCACGCGATCGAGGGCGAGCGGGACGTACCTCAGTCAGGAGGACAGTGAAAAGATCGAATGGCTCGAGGCGGTGATCGTTTCCCTCGAGGGCATGATCCACCACGCGCACCGCTACGCCGCGCTCGCGCGCTCAGCGGCAAAGATGGAAGAGGATCCGCGGCGCCAGAAGGAACTGCTGGAGATCGCGGACGTGTGCGAATGGGTACCCGAGAATCCGCCGCGCAGCTTCCACGAGGCGTTGCAGACCTACTGGTTCGTCGCTTTCGGCCAGGAGATCGAGAAGGCGACCACGAACGCCTTCGTCGGCCGCTTCGACCAGTATATGTGGCCCTTCTACTCCAGGGACATCAACGAAGGACGCATTACGCGCCAGGAGGCCGGCGAGCTCCTTGGCTGCATGTTCATGAAGTGGCTGGAGTTCGAACCCTTCATGTTCCTCGGCCAGGTCGGCAAGCGTGACCACCAGGAAATCTCGCCCTCGAACTACTACGCGAACGTCACGATCGGCGGCACCACCCGTGACGGCAAGGATGCGTCGAATGAGCTCTCCTGCCTCTTCCTGCAGGTCGCCAAGCAGGTCAAGACTCACCAGCCGCACGTATCGCTGCGCTATCACAGGTTGATGGCACCGGAGTTGCTGACGAAAGGCATCGAGTGCAATCGCGATCACGGCGGCGGCATTCCCGCCTGGTTCAGTGATCGCCTCGGCACCGAGTACCTGATGGATCGCGGCGTGAGATGGGACGATGCGCGCGACTGGGCCATGGCGGGCTGCATCAACACCTCGTACCCGAAGAGCTTCGCATGGGTACGCAATGCCGTCGTGTCCTTCTGCAACCACTCGAAGCTGCTCGAGTGGGCGCTGTTCAACGGGATGGACACCTGGACGAACAAGAAGCTCGGCATCGAGACGGGCGATCCCCGGACATTCACCCGCTGGGAGCAGATGCTCGAGGCCTATGAGAAGCAGCGGGACGCCTTCTACGACTACACCATCAACAACTTCAGGGCATACGAGAAGAGCTATTACGAAGACGCCTTCTACTTCCCGTACATTTCCGCCTTCCTGCAGGACTGCATCGCGGACGGCAAGGATGTCACGCGCTTCGGCGGGCGCTATCAGCAGCTCGAAGCGTTTTCGTTCGTCGATCGCGGATTCCAGGACGCGTCCGACTCGCTGATGGCGATCAAGAAGGTCATCTTCGAGGACAAGAAGTGGACCATGGCGGATCTCCTGGATGCCCTGAAGAACAACTGGGGCGGGTACGAGGAGCTGCGTCAGGCCTGCATCGCCGCACCGAAGTACGGCAACGACGAGGACGAGCCTGATGCGCTCATGTGCAAGCTGTACAAGGATGCGAGCGACCGGTGCCAGAGCTATCGGGACGGCTACGGTCGCCGCTTCACGATGTTCCGGCAGGGTGCCGCCTGGTCGTCGTGGGCCGGCAAGACCACCGGAGCACTGCCCAACGGGCGCAAGGCCGGCACGCACCTCGGTGATGCCTCGGCTTCCCCCGTCCAGGGCTGCGACGTGAAGGGCCCGACGGCTGCCATGAACTCGGTGTGCAAGCTCGACAGCACCTTCATCGAAGGCCCGCTGCTGAACATGAAGTTTTCACCGGCCGCTCTCAGGACCAAGGGCGGTCAGCAGAAGTTCGCGAGCCTCCTGGATACCTATTTCGAGAAGGGTGGCTTCCAGGTGCAGTTCAACCTGCTCGACACCGAGACGCTGAAGCTCGCGCAGGTCCAGCCCGAGAGCCACCGCGACCTCGTGGTTCGCGTGGCAGGCTACAGCGCCTTCTGGGTGGAGTTGTCGCCGGTCGTGCAGGACGAGATCATCAGCCGTACCGAACAGTGCATGTGAACGCGGAACGACCGGCGGGGCGGGTCGCAGGACTGCCCCGCCGGCTTCCGGAGCGGTGCACGAGCACATGAGCGACAGCGGGCTGGACGTGGATCAGGTACTCGATGCCCCGGGCGAGCCGTTCCTGGAGGATGGCACGCAGCACCAGCTGACGGGTCGCATCTTCAATATCCAGCGCTTCAGCACCGAGGACGGCCCGGGGATCCGTACGACGGTCTTTCTGAAGGGCTGCCCCCTGACCTGTCTGTGGTGCGCGAATCCCGAGTCCCAGCAGACCCGGCGCCAGCTCGCCCACAACGACGCACTGTGTGACCAGTGCGGCCGTTGTCTCACGGCCTGCAGCAAGCAGGCGATCGAACTCACCGCAACCGGCATCCGCGTGGACCGCGATCTGTGCGACAACTGCGGGGCCTGTGTGAAGGTCTGCGGGCCGCGCGCCCTGCGCATGATCGGCGACGACAAGACCGTCGACGAAGTCGTCGAGGAGGTGCTCAGGGACCGGCTCTACTACCGCAGCTCGCAGGGTGGGGTTACCTGCTCGGGCGGCGAGCCTCTGATGCAGGCACCCTTCGTCGCCGCGCTCTTCGAGCGCTGCCAGGACGAAGGCCTGCACACCACGCTGGACACCACTGGCCATGGATCCGCCAGGGCGTTGACGGCGGTTCTCGAGCACACGGACCTGGTGCTCTTCGACCTCAAGGTGATGGACGATGCGCTTCATCGCCAGACGACCGGCATCACGAACAGGCAGATACTCAGGAATGCCCGGCTCGTCTCCGACAGCCCGGCTCAGATGATCGTTCGCGTGCCGCTCATTCCCGGCGTATCCGACACCGACGAGAATGTCACGGCGATCGCCCGGTTCGTCAGGGAACTGCGCCCGGGCATCGTGGTCAACGTGCTTCCCTACCACCGATTCGGCATGAACAAGTATGCGATGCTGGATCGGGCATACCCGATGAACGATGCGCAGCCGCCAACCCACGCACGGGTCGCGCAGATCGTGGAGTCGTTCGAAGCCCACGGACTGGCGTGCGAGATCGTCACTTGACGTAGCGCGCGGC
>JAGOXN010000324.1 GCA_018059685.1 Steroidobacteraceae bacterium
CCTCCGCCTTGTAGGTTCTCGTGATCCCTTTCCAGCGGGAATTGTTCTGCCAGTCCTTCTGCAGTGCCTGGGCTGCCTTGTTGGTCATTTCCCGATCCTCGTGTCAGCAGGTTCCGTCATTCGATGGCCAGGGCGTCTCGCGCTGCGATGCCTCGCTGCGTGGCATGGTCGCCGGGGTCAACTGCCTGGGGGTCCCGGCCGCGACCCCGCGGATCGTCGAGGACGCCCGCCGCATGGCGCATGATGTTGCGGCGCAATATCAGAATAGACGTGGGATGCCGCCGCCGGCAAGCGCTAGTTTCCACGATGCTGCCCGGGCCGCCGAATGAGGCGATTCAAGGACTGCCGCACGACCCGGCCCCGGGCGATCGCCGCAGTCTGCGGAACATCGCCCGCGTTCAAACGGCACGCGCGTTCGCGGCGATGCGCATCGCGAGTTCCAGGGCCTGCTCACAGTTCAGGCGCGGGTCGACCTGCGATCGGTACGCCCGCGCCAGGTCGGCGTCCCTGAGGCCCCGCGCCCCGCCGGTGCACTCGGTCACGTCGTCTCCGGTGAGCTCGAAGTGCACGCCGCCCAGGTAGCTGCCCATCTCGCGGTGTATGCGGAAGGCGCTCTCGAGCTCGGCGACGATGTTCTCGAATCGGCGCGTCTTGAACCCGGCGCTCGTGGTCTCGGTGTTGCCGTGCATCGGATCGCACACCCACAGCACCGGGCAACCCGTGGCGCGCACCGCGTCGATCAGTGCCGGCAGCGCCCCGTCGACCTGGCCTGCGCCCATGCGGTGGATCAGGACCAGCCGGCCAGGCTCCTTCCGGGGATTGAGCGTCTCGCACAGGCCCTGCACCCAATCGCGGCCCATCGACGGCCCGACCTTGACGCCCACCGGATTCACGATGCCCCGGCAGTACTCGACGTGCGCGCCCTCGAGCGCCGCGGTGCGCATGCCGATCCAGGGCATGTGCGTCGAGAGGTTGTACCAGCGGCCCTGCCGCTCGATGTAGCGCGTCTGCGCCTGCTCGTAATGCAGGTGCAGTGCCTCGTGGCTCGCATAGAACGGCGCGCGGCTCGCCTCGTGCACGCGGCTCCCGCTCATCGCTTCGAAGAAATCCAGCGAGTCCGAGATCGAGGCGACGAGCTGCCGGTACTGGTCCCGCAGCGGCGAGTGGTGCACGAAGCCGAGGTCCCAGTACTCCGGGTGGTGCAGGTCCGCGAAGCCGCCGTCGATCAGCGCGCGGATGAAGTTGAGCGACATCGCCGCGCGCTCGTAGCCGCGCAGCAGCAGATCGGGATCGGGCTCGCGCGCCGCCGCCGTGAACTCCGGACGATTCACCAGGTCGCCCCGGTAGCTCGGCAAGGTCACTCCGTCGCGCGTCTCGGTGTCGACCGAACGGGGCTTCGCGTACTGCCCGGCGAAACGACCCACGCGTATGACCGGCTTCTTGAGCCCGTGCAGCAGCACGAGGCTCATCTGCAGGAGAATCTTGAGCTTGCGTGCGATCTGGTCCGACTCGCAGTCCGCGAAGGTCTCGGCGCAGTCGCCACCCTGCAGCAGGAAGCGCTCGCCGCGCTGTGCCTCGGCGACCTGCCGGCGCAGGGCCTCGACTTCCCACGACACCACGATGGGTGGCAGGCGGCACAGTGCGTCCACCGCCCCGCGCAACGCGGCGGTGTCGCGATAGACCGGCTGCTGGGCCGCAGGCTTCGTGGTCCAGCTCGCAGGCGACCATTCGCTGCCGGGCGGCTTTCTTCGTTCCATCGAGTCATCGTACCCGCTATCGCTGCACCGCAAAAGAAACCGACGTGACGGGCCGCCCGTCTTTCGTCAGAATCGCGCCCCTTCCAGGAATCCGCCGACCGGCCGCGGCGACCGCTCCGGGCGAGCGCGGGCCGGACCACCAGGAGTGTCTGCATGCACAGGGTCCTCGTCTTGGGCGCCGGCAAGATCGGGGCGCTGATCGCCGGCCTGCTGGCGGAATCCGGCGACTACGACGTCGACGTGGCCGACGTGAGTGGCGACGTCGCGGGCTCGGTCGTGCGGGCCCACGGGCTCGATCACCTGCATTCGTTCGGACTCGACGCGCGTGACGAGCAGGCGCTCGCGGCGCACCTGAAGGCGCACCCGGTGGAGGCCGTGATCTCGAGCCTGCCGTTCTACTGCAACGTCGCGGTCGCGAAGGCCGCGCGCGAGGCCCGCGCGAGCTACTTCGACCTGACGGAGGACGTCGCCGTGACGCGCGCCGTGCGTGCCCTCTCTGCGAACTCCGACCAGGCATTCGTCCCGCAGTGCGGACTCGCGCCCGGGTTCATCAGCATCGCCGCCAACGCACTGATGGGCCACTTCGAGGAACTGCGCAGCGTCAAGTTGCGCGTCGGCGCCCTGCCCCAGCACCCGAACAACGTGCTCAAGTACTCGCTCACGTGGTCGACCGAGGGCCTGATCAACGAGTATGGCAACCCATGCGAGGCGATCGTGGACGGCCGCAGCACCGAGGTCGCACCGCTCGAAGGCCTCGAGGAGATCGAGATCGACGGCACGCTCTACGAGGCATTCAACACCTCCGGCGGCCTCGGGTCCCTCGGCGATACCTACGGGCAACGCGTGCAGGGCATGGACTACAAGACCATCCGCTATCCCGGCCACTGCGCCCAGATGCGCCTGCTCATGAACGACCTGAAGCTGAACCAGGACCGAGCGACGCTGAAGCGGGTGCTCGAGAATGCGGTGCCACAGACGCTGCAGGATGTCGTGATCGTCTACGTCGCGGTGACGGGCCGCCAGGACGGCGAGCTGCGCGAGGAGAACTTCGTGAGCAAGATCTACCCGCAGGTGATCGCGGGTCGGTTGTGGTCGGCGATCCAGGTCACCACCGCTGCCGGAATCACGGCAGTGGTGGACCTCGTGCTCAGGACGCCCGGCCGCTACCGTGGCTTCGTCCGCCAGGAGGACTTCAGGCTGGTGGACGTGCTCGACAACCGCTTCGGCCGGCACTATGCGAACGGCGGCTCGAAGGACGTTTCCGCGCGCCTGGTCGTCGCGGGCCAGGCCGGCCACCAGCGCGCCGCCGCAGGAGGCAGGTGATGAACACGATGCTCGCGAATCTCGGCCTCGACGCCCTCAATCCCGGGACCTGGGCGGCGCGCGGTGGCTGGCTGTCGGATGCGTCCGCGGTGCGCGTCGATTCGGTGAATCCCGCGACCGGCGCGGTCATCGCCAGCGTGCTCGCGACCACGTCTGCCCAGTACGAACAGCTCATGTCGTCCGCGCGCGAGGTGGCCCTGGAGTGGCGGACCGTGCCGGCGCCGAAGCGCGGCGAGGCCGTGCGGCTCGTCGGCGACGAACTGCGCCGCTGCAAGGCCGACCTCGGCAGCCTCGTCTCGCTCGAGATGGGCAAGATCAAGGCGGAAGGCGATGGCGAGGTCCAGGAGATGATCGACATCGCCGACTTCGCAGTCGGCCAGTCGCGCATGCTGTACGGCCTCTCGATGCATTCCGAGCGGCCGAGCCACCGCATGTTCGAGCAATGGCATCCGCTCGGCGTCGTCGGAGTGATCAGCGCATTCAATTTCCCGGTCGCCGTGTGGGCATGGAATGCCTTCCTCGCCGCCGTGTGCGGCAACGTTACCGTATGGAAGCCCTCTCTCAAGACGGCACTCTGCGCCGTGGCCGTGCAG
>JAGOXN010000325.1 GCA_018059685.1 Steroidobacteraceae bacterium
CCCCTCGCCAATTCCAGAGGCCGGGCCGCATCGGGCCGGGAGAAGTATGCCTGACCATCCGCGACTTCCTGTACGGACCCTCGTTGGCCTGGCCTGCGTAGCGAGCATCGCGGCTTCCCGAGCCGGCGAGCAAAGCCATCCCTGCGCGTCGATCCCCGGCGATGCCGCACGGCTCGCCTGCTACGACGAGGCGTTCGGCAGGCCGGTCCCCTCGGGCCCAGGCGCAACGGACGCGGGGGTCGCGGTAGTCGCGGGGACCGCGCAGGGAGGCACGACGGGAGCCGTCTCCAGTTCGCCGCGTAACGTGCCGGCGTCCTCCACCGCAGCGACGACGACTTCGGTGGCTGCCGCCATGCCGCCACCCGAAGCGACGGCATCGACTGGCGTGCGAGCCGACACCGAAGCCGATTTCGGCCTCACCGAGGCGGACAAGCGGGCGCTCGATCCCGAACGCGCGGAGAAGACGCAACTGACGAGCATCAAGAGCACGGTCGCATCCGTCGCGCGACGGCCGACGAAGGAACTCGTCGTCACCCTGGGCAACGGGCAGGTGTGGGTGCAGTCCGAGTCGGTCACCCAGGTCGCCCTGAAAGTGGGAGACGTCGTCACCATCCGCAAGGCGTCGCTCGGCTCGCACATGCTCGTCGCGCCGAATCGTGCCGCCATGCGGGTGCGGCGCATCAGGTAGCGCACCAAAAAAAACGGCGGGCCGGGGCCCGCCGTTCAGTGGAACCGAAGTTCCGTCTGTCGTTGGTTAGAACTTCGCCGTCAGGCCCATGAACACGTAGCGTCCGAGGGCATCGTACACCTGCGGATACGTATTGCCGTTGCCGGCGCCGGCACCCACCTGCGAGCTCAGCGGCGGATCGTCGTCGAGCACGTTGTTGATGCCGAGACGGACCGAGTAGTTCTCCGCGAACGTGTAGTTGCCCGCGATGTCGAGGTAGTTCTGCGCCTCGAGTTCGCGGTCCACCTGGTTCCACGGGCCGGTGATCAACGGGTTGCTGCTCGTGTTGTCGATCAGCACCGCATCGAAGTAGCGCCAGCCGAGCGACAGGTCGAGAGTCCACGGGGTCGACCAGGTGCCGCGTGCCGTGTGGCGCCACTCCGGATTCGGCGTACCGCAGTCCGAGCCATACCGACCGCCGCACTCGTACTCACCGACCGAGCCCGGCCCCGCGATTGGGGTCGTGATCAGTTCGTCGAGGTAGGTGCCGTTCAGGCGGAAAGCGAGCGAGCCAAAGCCACCGATCGGCGTCACGTAGTTCACGTCGATGTCGAAGCCCGAGGTGTCGAGGCCGCCGATGTTCTCGTTGAGCGATGAGATCTGCGCCGCGGGGTCGGCCCACAGGGTGCCACGCGCGTCACGCGTGATCTTGCTGCAGAACGTCGGATTGCCGGTATTGAGACACTCGTTCAAGGTGACCGTCGGCGGGATCGTACTGATCACGTCCTCGACGCTGATGTCGAAGTAGTCGACCGTCAGGCTGAAGCCCTCGAGGAAGTCCGGCTGGAACACCAGGCCGATCGTGTACGAGTCGGCCGTCTCCGGGGACAGATCCTGATTGCCACCGAACAGCGCGTTGTACTGGCCCGCTGTGCTGTCGATGATCGTGCCGTACTGCGCTGCCGTCACGCCCGTGTTCGCGCACTGCGCCAGCGTCGCGACCGGAGTCGCGCCCGCGCAGGGATCGAAGTCGTTGTCGTACAGGCCGAGACCCTGTGCCTGGAACAACTCGATCACGCTCGGGGCACGCACCGCCCGCTGGAAGCTGCCGCGGAACCTGAGCATTTCGATCGGCGCCCATTCGAGGCCGATACCATAGGTGTCGGTCGAATCGTCGATCGGATCGCTGTAGTCGGAATAGCGGTAGCTGGCATTGAGCAGCAGGCTGTCGACGAGGAACACGTCGTCGACCAGCGGCACCCGGACTTCCGCGAAGAGCTCCGACACGTTGTAGCCACCGGACTGACCGATGGTCGGACCGCCCTGGCCCGCGCCATCGCCGGACGCGAAGTTTGGATCGGTCTCGAAGTTCAGGCTGTTCTCGCCATACTGGGCGCCGAAGGCCACGCCGACTCCGTCCTTGGCGGCCGGGCTCTTGATGCCATAGGCGCCAAGGTCCGAAGCCATCGTCGCGGTGACCGTCTTCAGTTCCGTATCGCCGGTGCTGAACAGCGGGATCTGCAGGTAGTCGAGCGCTTCCCGCGTCACGCCGCCGAGCGACCAGATGTTGTAGGGCACGCAGGTCGGATCGCTGCCGTCGACCACCGAGCGGCAGGTGGGCTGCCCCGTGACGGGATCCCTGACGACGTCCATCGCGCGCGCGCCGCGAGTGATCGAAAAGTCGTTGAAGTAGGTCTCCTGGAAGACCACCGTGCTGTAGGTCGCCGACACGTCGTAATTCCAGTGCTCGGCGACGTCACCCTTGACGCCGACCACACCCCTGTACGAGGTGTGGCGAATGTCGTCCGTGCGGCCGCCGCCTTCCACGTTGCGGCGCGCGAGGCCGACCTCGCCGGTGCCGGTCGTTGCGCCGCTGCAGATCACGTTGAGCCAGGAGGCCGAGACCAGCGGGTTGCTGCCGTCGCAGGGGACGTCGATGAACTGGAACGCGAACAGTCCCGAAGGCGCAATCTGCGACCGGGTGTGATCGTCGTGGAACATGAATTCCGCATAGGCGTTCGCGGAATCCGTCAGGTCGTAGTTCAGGAAGGCCGAGGCCGACCAGCGCTCAGCGGGACGCTGCCAGTAGTTGAGCGGGCCGTAGTTGTAGACGTCGTTGCCCGTGAACGGGCGGACGTTCCCGGCGGCATCGGCCACCGTGAAGCTGCCGTTGTCGGTGAGGAAGCGACCCGGGAAACTGGTCGAGGAGCCGCCGCAGGTGAAACCCGCCGGGGTCGACGCCAGTGCGCAGGCACTGTAGTCACGTTCCGACTGCGTCAGGGCATCGGTATCGCGCCAGCCGAAGAACAACGTGGCATTGCCACGGCCATCGGCGAAATTCGAGCCCATCAGCAGGCTCAGTTCCGTCGTGTCGCCGTCGCTGCCGATGGAATTCGGCGCCATTTCGAAGCCGCGGGCTCGGACGATGTCCGCGACGTCGTTGTTGTTGTCGTGGTTGTAGAAGCTCGTGTTGGCGTCGAACTGCACGCCTTCGAAATTGTCCTTCATGATGAAGTTGACGACGCCGGCGACGGCATCCGATCCGTACACGGCGGAGGCGCCGCCGGTGAGGACTTCGACGCGCTCGATCAGCGGGGCCGGAATCTGGTTAAGGTCCGGGGCCTCAGGGCCGCGCGGACTGCCCGCCACCATGCGGCGACCATTGACGAGAACCAGCGTGCGTGAACTGCCGAGGCCGCGCAGGTTCACCGTCGCGGTGCCCGAGGCGCCGTTCGAGTAGTTGCCGCCCTGGCCGGCGAAAACCTGCGGGAGGTTGTTGATGAGGTCCTCGACCTGCTGGGTGCCCTGCAGCAGCACTTCCTGGGACCCGATGACGGAAACCGGGCTGGTGCCCTCGAGGTTCGGCTGCGGGATGCGAGATCCCGTCACGACGATCTGCTCGATCTCCTGCTCCTGGGCGAGCGTCCCCGGCGCGTATGCGCCGACGCTTGCCGCGCCTGCGGCAAACAGCGCCACGCGTACCGCGCGCTCGATGTTGCGATTGG
>JAGOXN010000326.1 GCA_018059685.1 Steroidobacteraceae bacterium
CGCTCCGCGTTGGACGTCCTCGATCAATCACGACTGGCCGGCCGGGCTATAGGAGCGGTTGCATGAAGATGGACGTGGCCATGCTGGTCCAGAATCCCGCGGATGCCAGCGAGTTCGCCGCCGCGGCCGAGGCGGAAGGCTTCAGCGGCGTGTATACCTTCGAGGGGCGGAATGATCCGCTGCTGTCCCTGGCGATCGCCTCACAGCACACGCGTACCCTGGAACTGATGACCGGCGTTGTCGTGGCATTCGGGCGCAGCCCGCTCACGCTCGCGCACACGGCCTACGATGTGCATCTCATGTCACAGGGCCGCCTCATTCTCGGGCTCGGCACTCAGGTGAAGGCTCACATCGAGCGGCGCTACAGCATGCCGTGGTCGAAGCCGGCTGCGCGGATGCGTGAATTCGTCCAGGCCCTCCGCGCGATCTGGCAGAGCTGGCAAAGCGGTGAACCATTGGCCTTTGAAGGGCAGTTCTACCGCCACACCCTCATGATGCCGACCTTCAGCCCGGGTCCCAATCCTTTCGGGACACCGAAGGTCTTCCTTGCTGGTGTGGGCCCCGCGATGGTACGCGTCGCGGGCGAGGTCGGCGACGGCCACATCGTCCATCCGTTTCACACCGCGCGATACCTGCGCGAGCACAGCCTGCCCGCGCTGGAGCAGGGGTTCGCCGCGAGCGGGCGCAAGCGGGATCAATTCGAGATCTCCTGCCAGATCATCGTGGCAACGGGCTTCACCGATGATGAAATCCGCCAGGCCACGGAAGCGGCCAGGCGACAGATCGGT
The DNA here is from genome assembly GCA_018059685.1 of Steroidobacteraceae bacterium. Taxonomy (GTDB): domain Bacteria; phylum Pseudomonadota; class Gammaproteobacteria; order Steroidobacterales; family Steroidobacteraceae; genus RPQJ01. The sequence continues at coordinate 789 of JAGOXN010000326.1, forward strand.
TTCTACGCATCGACCCCTACCTATCTGCCGGTGCTGGAGTCCATGGACCGGGTCGACATTCACGCGCCGCTCCTCGAGATGTCGCGACGAGGCCAATGGGAGGCGATGGGCACTCTCGTGGACGATGATCTGCTCCACGCGGTCGCCGCCGTCGGGACCCCGGCAGAAATCGCCGAGCGCATCCTCGAGAGTCGCGGCGCACTGGTCGATCGGCTGAGCCCCGTGGCCTATGGCAGAGACATGCGGATCTTCACCAGCGTCAATCGCGAGATCAATCGGCTGGTGTAAGGGACAGCAGATGAGCGGCAAGCCGACTCACCCGCACCAAGTCCGCACCTGCCCGCTGCCCGCACGTCGTACTTGTTGCTGGTCAACTGCTCGACGCCCATGGTCCCATGCGACGCTCAGTCGAGCGCCGCCGCGGCGCGCTCGAGGTAGCGCTCGACCATGCGGGCCACGCGTTCCGGCGGTACGGTCTTCATGCCGCCGCTGGCCCCCTTCACCAGGCGCGCGTAGACCCCTTCGACGATACAGGCCATCTTCCACCAGCCAAATGCCATGTAGAACGCCGCGTGCGGCAAAGCCTGTCCCGACATTTCCTCATAGCACACGACCACCTCGGCGCGACGCGGGAACTGTGGCAGCCGCGTCGGTGGATCGGGCAGAAAGCAGATCTCGTCCTCGGGCTCGGCCCAGTACATCAGTGACCAGAAGAAGTCCGCCACCGGATCGCCGATCGTGCACAGCTCCCAGTCGAGCACCGCACGCACGCGGCGGTCCGGGTCGAGGACCACGTTGTCGAATCGGTAATCGCCGTGCGCGAGCCCGGGGCGCCGCGTCTCGGACGGCATCGCCGTACTCAGCCGTTCGTGCAGCGCGACCAGCAGTGGCAGATCGCGTGTCTTGCCCGCCTCGACCTGATGTCGCCAGCGCGCCAGCTGCCGCGCGACGTAACCCTGCTGTCCACCGAGGTCAGCGAGGCCGATGGTGCTGGGATCGAGAGAATGGAAGGCGGCCTGCGTGCCCACCAGCGAACGCATCGCTGCGCGGCAGGCGGTCGCATCCATACCCGCCGCGCCGGCCCGATCACGCAGGATGAGTCCGTCGACGAACTCCATCACGTAGAATGGCGCACCGGTTACCGTGCTGTCCTCGCAGAAAGCCAGCATCGCCGGCACCGGCACCGCCGGCGCATGCGTGCCCAGCGCCTGCATGATGCGCCACTCCCGCCTCATGTCGTGCGCCGTGGCCAGCGCACCGGCGACCGGCGGGCGGCGCAGGATGCTGGCCGCGCCGCGCGCGTCTTCGACACGATAGGTCAGGTTGGAGCCGCCGGCAGCGATCAGCCGGAATACGAAGGGTGGCTCGGCCTGCGGCAACGCCGCGGCCAGCCACTGCTCCACGCGCGTGCGCTCGATTCCCTTCGGCTGTGGCGATTCGTCCATGAGGCCTCCTCAGGCTACGGTGGCGCGTATCTCGCGTACCCGAGCCCCGAAGAGTTCTTCCGCACGACGTCGCCGCGCCGGCAGGTACTCGCTGGGCTCGGTGACGGCGGTGACGTTCCGCAGCAGTTCCCGTGCAACGGTCTGCTTGTGCACCTCGTCAGCGCCGTCGGCAATGCGCAGCGCCCGCGCCATGCGATACATCTCCTCGAGCGGCATGTCGGTGGTGTATCCCAGCGCGCCATGCACCTGGATCGCGCGATCGACGATGGCCAGCAGCGTACGTGGCACGACGAATTTCACCATCGCGATCTCGCGACGGGCGTCGCGACTGTAACCCCCCTTCTGGTCCATGCGCCATGCCGCGCGCAGCACCAGCAGGCGCGTCATCTCCAGTTCGGCCGCCGATTCCGCGATCATCTCCTGCACGAGCTGGTGCTTGCCGAGCGGCTTGCCCTGCGTATCGCGCGAGACGGCCCGCTCGAGCATCATGTCCAGCGCACGATTGGCCTGGCCGATGCAGCGCATCGCGTGGTGGATGCGCCCACCGCCAAGCCGCTTCTGCGCCAGCACGAAACCGTCGCCCGGTGCACCGATCATGTGATCCAGGGGCACGCGGCAGTTTTCGAAACGGACCTCGGTATGCCCGCCGATCCGGTCCATCAGCTCCGTTCCGGGTAAGGGATGGTGCATCGAGCCCACGTCGCGCACCAGCATCACTCCCGGATGGCGGCACGGTACCACCAGCATCGCCGCACGCCGGTGCGGTGGAGCGTCGGGATCGGTGACCGCCATCACGATCATGAAGTCGCTGACGCTGGCGTTCGAGGCGAACCATTTGTGGCCATTGATCACCCATTCGTCGCCGTGGCGTTCGCAACGCGTGGTGATGCCGGTGGGATCCGAGCCGCTGTTGTGCGGCTCGGTGAGCGCGAAGGTGCTGCGCACATGACCTGCAAGCAGCGGCTCCAGCCAGCGTCGGGCCTGGGCCGCGTCGGCGCCCGCGGCGAGCAGCTCCGCATTGCCCGAATCCGGTGCCTGGCAGCCGAAAATCTCCGGGGCGAGCACGCTGCGCCCGAGCACCTCGTGCAGCAGCGCGAGCCTGAGCTGCCCCATCCCGCAGCCGCCGTGCTCCGGCGGCAGGTGCGCGGCCCAAAGACCGTAGTCCTTCACCTGCTGCTTGAAGGGTGCCCACAACGCATCGAGCTGACGCTGGCCCAGGCCCTCGCCCACCAGCTCCAGTGGCAGGACCGTATCGTCGACGAAGTGCCGTACCCATGCGAGTTCGGCTTCGAACGCAGGATCGGTGCTGAATTCCCAGGCCATGAAGTGCCTCCCGCCGCGGATGCTGCATACCGCATGTTACGCAAGTCGTGGCGTGCGTCAGCAGGTGTAGCCGTTGGCAAGACGCCTCAGACGCGGCCCCGACCGCTCCGCCT
>JAGOXN010000053.1 GCA_018059685.1 Steroidobacteraceae bacterium
CTCCCGGTATCGTTGAAGATCCGTACGCGATCGTTGTCGCGGATGCCGCGCGGAGCGCAGTCCGCGGGACTCATGAAACACACCGGCTCGCCGCGCTGCAGGCGGAGCATCAGTTCGTGATCGCGCCAGATCGCGTGGATGCTCCAGCGCGTGTGCCCGCCGTTGATGCGCAGCGGGAAGCGGCTGCCGGCGCCCGGCGGGTCCTTGTGGCGCGGCAGCGCCTCGTCCGCCTCCAGATACCAAGGGTGGTCGATGTAGAACTGCTGGCGCCCGCTCAATGTCGGCCAGGCGACCTTGTCTTCCACGAACCAGCGATGCGGCCAGTAGGTGTCCTTCGGGTCGAAGTCGCTGCTCGTGTGGTACTCGGGCCCGGGGCGTGCGGGCCCGACGATCGGCACCGCGCCCATCTGCAACGCCTGCGCGGCATTCACGCCGCCGAGGCTCGGGCTGTCGCGCAGGATGTCGTCGATCAGCTTGATCGGGTCCTTCGGATCGTAGCGGCCGTCCGAGGTGAAGACCTCGTGGGCGCGGCCGAGATCGAGCGGACGGTCGCGATAGCCGCGGACCTCGCCGATGCCTCGCTCACGGGCGCGCCGCGCGATGCGCTCGGTGAGCAAGCCGAAGATCTCCCATTCGGACTTCGACTCGCCGAGCGGCTTCACGGCCTGGTCGGAGAACACGAGGTACGGCAGGTAGGTCTGGCCGTACTTGATGCCGTGCTTCTCGTAGTAACCGGCGGCCGGAAGCACGATGTCGGCGTGCCGCGTCGACTCGCTCATGCGGAAATTCACCGACACGATCAGGTCGAGCTTCGGCCACAGGCCCTCGAGCGCGTGCTGCGGCGCGGGCCAGCGGCGCAGCGGATTGCAGCCCGTGAAGATGAACATCTTCGGCGAACGGCTCTCCGGTGGATGCATCTCGATCCAGCCCCGGTCGATCGATTCGCGCATGTATGTCGCCAGGTCGCGCGGCAACGCCGGGTCGATGAGGTCGGAGCGCGACCACAGCTCCCGGTATCCGCCGTGCACGTAGAGGAAGGGCATGAGCGGCACGATCGGCGATTTCTGGCTGTGCTCTGTGTAGAGCTGCTCGTAGTCCCGCGGCGTGAGGCCGCGGATCGCCTTCGGCAGCACGCGCAGCATTTCCTTGATGCCGAGCTCGCCATGGGTCGTGAGGCGGCTCAGGCCATCGATGCCCCACCAGGCCGCGATGCGCAGGCCGCCGCCGGACTTGCCCTGGTTGCCGGTGAGCGCCATGAGCAGGATCATGCTGCGCTGGAAGAGATCGCTGTGGTGGTGCTTGCAGGCGCCCCAGGAGGCGAAGATCATCGCCGCGGGCGCCGCTGCGAGCTCACGCGCGAAACGTCGGATCAGCGTGGGTGACAATCCGGTGAGCGACGCGACCTTCTCCGGCGCGTGTTCCTCCAGCCGTTCGCGCAGGCGCTCGAAGACCGGGCGTACCTCGATCGCCCGCCCCTCGGCATCCTCCACGGTGTAGCGCCCGGTGAGTGCGGGACGCAGCGTGCCGAGCGCGAGGGTTCGACCGTCTTCTCCGTCGCCCAGGCAGCCGGGTGCCACGGCGATGTGTCGTTTCGCCTCGTCCCAGACGTAGAGGCGGTCCTCGAGACCGCCGCTGCGCAGGTCCGCTTCCCGCAGGTAGCGGCCCGTATCCTCGCGCACGAGGAATGGAAGATCGGTCTGCTCGCGGACGTAGTCTTCCTTGAAGAGTTTCTCCGCCACGATCACCTGGGCGGCCGCCATGCCGAGCGCGGCGTCGCTCTCGGGCTTCAGGTTCAACCAGAGGTCCGCGTGCACGCAGGTCGCGTTGTAGTCGGGCGAGATCACCACGAGCTTCGCGCCCCGGTAGCGCGCCTCGTGCATGAAGTGCACTTCCGGAATGCGCGTGTAGGCGGGATTTCCGATCCAGACCACGATGTAGTCGGAGCGGAACCAGTCGTCGGAGGTGCCCTCGCAGTTGTAGATGCCCCAGGTCTGCACGGCCCCCATGGGCATGTCGCCCACGCCCGCCCAGGAGTCGATCAGGGTCGATTGCACGGCCTCGGCGAAGCGCATCTCGGCCGAACTCTCGGGGCCGTAGCCGGAGTTCGTGGTGCCGTGATCGAAGATGATCGACTCGGTGCCCTCGGCTACGGCGGTGTCGATGATCGCGTCCGCAACGCGATCGAGCGCATCGTCCCACGTGATCCGCTTCCACTGGCCCGCCCCCCGCTCGCCGACGCGCATGAGCGGATACAGCACGCGCGAGCTCGCGGCCTGGAGATCGGAATAACACGCGCCTTTCTGGCAGCCGCGCGGATTGCCGTCCGGCACGTCGGTGCGCGGCGACTCATAGACGGCGTTCTGCTCTTCCCGCCAGACGATGCCGTCCTTCACGTACACGTCCCACGAGCAGGCGGCAATGCAGTTCGCACGGGTGTGCGTGCCCTTGGCCACGCGGTCCCAGGTCCAGCGCTCGCGCCACAGGTCGGTGTAGTCGCCGTACTGCACGGTCTTCAGTTTCGTCGTGGGCGGAGGCTGCCACGCCGAGCCCGGCGAGCGTTCCCGCAGCCGGTGGAGCCCGAGCGCGAGCGCACCCGCGCCAGCGACGCCGGCGCCAATGAGGAAGCGTCGCCGCGTGACGCCAGCCGTCGTCGTATCGTTCATGGGATCAGCTCCTTACCCACTCGATCGTGGACGGATCGCGGTCGAGCCCGCCGAACATCTCCTTCCACCGATAGCCAATCAGCAGGTCCATGAGGCCGGACCGGCCCTTCGCCTGCACCCTGGCGCGCTCGGCCTTCAGGGTCGCGAGCGCGTCGAGCACCTTCGGACCGAAGAGACTCACGAGATAGGCGTCCGGGATGCGGGGCTGCGATTCGTCGACGTCGCCGCTCGCATCGAAGCGGTAGGGCGCCAGCGGCGGCACGTAGAAGACGTTGGGTTCGGTGCCATATTCCGGGTGCAGCGGCAGGGCGACCTGCCACTCGTCCACGAGCTTCCAGATCGGGGCCTCACGATCGTCGCGGTAGCCGACGAAACGGACGCGTCCCGGGCACTGGCGCGCGCAGGCCGGCGCCACCCCCTGCTCCACCCGCGGGAAGCAGAAGATGCACTTCTGCGCGAGCTTGCGCGACTGGTTGAAGTAGATCTTCTTGTAGGGGCAAGCCTCCATGCAGAAACGGAAACCCCGGCAGCGATCCTCGTCGACCAGGACGATGCCGTCCTCCGGGCGCTTGACGATCGCCTTCCGCGGGCAGGCCTCGAGGCAGGCGGGGTGCGTACAGTGATTGCAGAGGCGCGGCAGGTAGAAGTAATAGCCGTTCGGATACTCGCCGCCGCCCTGGTCCTCGTCCCAGTTGGGGCCCCACTCGGGCGCCTCGCCCTGGACCTTGAGCTGCGCCGCCGAGCCGCGGCCCCCGAAGAACACCTCCTGGTGGTTGTAGCGCCAGGCGTCACCGGCCTCCGCCCGCTTCGGCAACCGCCCCGGCCGCGCTGCACCGTCGCGAAAGCCGCCGCCCATCTGCTCCCAGTCGCGCGGCGTGCCGCGCCCGGGCATGGTGTTCACGGTGTTGAACCACATGTGCTCCATGCCTTCGTCGCGCGTCCAGAGCCGCTTGCAGGCGATCGTGCAGGTCTGGCAGCCGATGCACTTGTTGAGATCCAGCACCATCGCGAGCTGGCGATTGCTCGAGGTCATCGGTCAGCTCCTGGCCACAGGCAGGCCGTCGAGTGAAAGCTCGTGCCACTGGGGGCCCGAGTAGGACTTGAGGCCCGCGCGCTCGGCATGGCCGCCCTCCCAGACGGCAACGCCGAAGCCGATGCTCTCGCCGGGCCGGATCCGGGACACGGCACCAGGAGCCTCGCTCGCGAGCGCGCGGGCGATGACCACGCTCCAGCGACCCCGCTGCCACCTTCCTGCGGCGCGCAGCGAATCGAGCGCCACCGTCCGGGAGGAGCCGATGCCCTCGGCGACGATCTCGCGTGCACCCGGGTCGTTCGCGCGCCAGTACCAGGCCGTCACTGCCGCGCCCGGGGCGCCCATGGTGATGAGCGGCGCCTCCGGCGTCGATGGCAGCAGGATGGCGGCGGCGTCGGCAAAGCGGTCATCGTCGACGAGCGCGGCGTCCTCGCGTGCATCCTCCCATTCGAGCCGGAACGCGAGCCGCGCGCCGTCGTGCAGCGCCGACACCTGCACCTCGTCCGTGGCACCGATCGACCGACCGAGCCAGGTCGCCTGCACGTAGGCAGGCTGCATCCCGGGCGGCGTACCGGTGAGTTCGAGGCGCGCGGTCTCGCTGCCGGCCCACAGGGCACTCGCGGGATCCAGCAACTGTTCCGAATCGACATCGGCGACGAAGCGGGCTCGCATCGGGGAAGGCTCCTCGTTATCGGCCTGGACGTTTGCGGCGACGTCGCACGACGGGCGCGCGGGGCTCGAGCGCCTGGCCGACGAATTCCGCCGCGCGGCGCAGCCAGTCCTCGAGCGGAAATCTCGGGTCCTCGAGCCAGTGCACGATGGCGACGTTGAGTGCGCCGAGCGCCATCTCGCCGAGGAAGGTGGCCTCGAAGTCGGTACGCACTTCGCCGGCGGCCTGGCCGGCGCGGATGATCTCCGCGAAGGGCTCGTGGACGGGCGAGAGATACGGGAGGTCGCCGCCGGGTTGCGCGCGGCTGCGCAGGAGCTCGAGCAGCACCTCGCGCGCGAGTCCACGCGCGGCGCCCACCTCGGCCGCGACGCGCTCCGCGAAGCCGCGGATACGCTCCTGCGCCGTGGCGCGCCGCGCGAGCTGCTCGCCGATCAGCGCGCGCAGGTGCTCCGCGACCTCGCCGGTCATCTCGGCAAGGACAGCGGCCTTGCTCGGAAAGTGCAGGAAGAAAGTGGCCTGGGCGACGTCCGCGGCCTCGGCGATCTGCGCGACGGTCGTGGCGTCGAAACCCTGGCTGACGAAGAGACGTCGGGCGGCCTCGTAGATGCGGCCCCGCAGCTCGCGCTTCTTGCGCTCCCGGCGTCCCTCGCCCGATGCAGGCCCCGGCGTCGGCTGCTCGGCACGGCCCCGCGGATCATGGTGCATGCACCAATCGTAGAGTATGCTCTATTTATAATGCAAGCTCTTGCTAAGTAGCCATCGCGCCGACGTGACCCGCGCCGGGCACGCGGATCGGAACGCCTCACACGGGGACGTCGTCGCGGCGCTCGCAGCGGAACACGGGAATGTTGCGGTCCGTGCGCGCCTGGTACGCGTCGAACTCCGGATAGATGGCGACCAGGTGCGGCCACAGCGCTCGCTTCTCTTCATCGTCGACCTGGCGGGCGCGATAGCGGCGCATGTCGGCGTGGAACATGATCGAGATTTCGGGGTGCGCCTTGACGTTGTAGTACCAGGACGGATTCGTATCCGCGCCACCCTGCGATGCCACGAGGAGCTTGTCCTTCCCGTACGGCAGGTGGATCAGGGCAACGTCCCGCTGCTTGCCCGACTTCGCGCCTCGTGTGGTGACGATGCAGATGTCGTAGCCGCCCGGGAACTTGTTCAGCAGTCGCCCCTTCGTCCGCACGTAGACCCAGACGTTGATGCGCGTAAACGCCTTGATGAAGGCACGGACGAGGCCCGGGTATTTCGTCGGCAGGGGCTTCACATCCTCCCGGCGCGTCCTGACATAGTCGTAGCGTGTCACGTGGTATTCCTCGGAAAGCGGGCGGGTCGCAACGTGCCGTGCCGCCAGAGCAATTGGCCCGTCAGGTTCGGCCAGCCCCGGCAGATCGCAGGACCCTCTCTGCCACGTCGTTCAACAGGCCGCTCGCCAGATCGGGGTGGGACAGCATCACTTCGTGATCCGAATCGATCTGGTGCAGGACGGCCGGTCGCAGGTGCCGCAGCATCTCGTCGGTCATCCCGGCGGTGATCGCCCCATCGCGGGTGCAGCGCACATAGGTCGCAGGTACTCCCGAGTCGTAGCCGGACACCGTCGCCTCGAACATCCCCAGCGGCTCGGGGACACACCGTGCGCGGGCGGCCGCGAACTCCCCGGTGCTCAGGTCGCCCGCATACATGTGGTAGTCGGTGCCCTCGTCGAGCAGCGGGACTACCTCGGCCGTCGCGTCGATCACCGGCGCTCCACCGTCGGGATAGTAGAGGTCGAAGACCGTCCGGCCCGGCGGCAGCGCCAGCGCCGCCAGGTACACGAGGTGGGCGACCCGCCCGGGATGGCGGTTGGCCACCTCGCTGATGGTGAGCCCGCCCAGGGAGTGACCCACCAGGACGAAGCGATCCAGACCGGCAGCATCGGCGTCCTCGATGACCGCGGCGACGCACGCCTCGAGGGCGGTCGCTCGCCGCGGCACCGGCCGGGCACCGCGGCCGGGCAGGTCGACCGCCACGGAGGGCCATTTCAAGAGCGGCCGCACCGCCTCCCAGCACCAGGCCCCGTGGTAACCCCCATGCACCAGGACGAACCCGTCGATACCCGTGGCGTTCAATCGAACACACTCGCCGTGATCAACGTCGACGCCCGCCCTCCATCCACCGACAGCGCGGCGCCGTTCACGAACGACGCCTCGTCCGAGGCCAGGAACAGAATGGCATTCGCGACCTCCATCGGTTGCCCCACGCGCCGCATGGCGATCAGCTTCTCGGTGTTGCGGCGGGATTCCTCGCTGCTCAGCATCCCGGCCATCGGCGGGGTCTCCACGACGCCCGGAATCACCACGTTGCAGCGGATGTTGCGCCCGCCGCCTTCTGCGGCGGCCGCACGCGAGAAGTTGACGATGGCCGCTTTAGCGGCACTGTAGCCGGCCATGTTCGCGGCACCGAACAGACCGCAGGTCGAGGAGAGATTCACGATACTGCCGCCTTTCCCCTGCTCGTGCATGAGCCTCATCGCGGTCCGCGTGCCCCAGAAGGTCCCGTCCACGGTGGTCGAGAAATTCGCATGCCAGTCCGCCGTCGAAAGTTGCTCGATCGGTCCCGTGGTATAGGCCATGGCGTTGTTCACGAGGATGTCGAGGCGGCCGTGACGTTGTGCGGCACCTTTGATCGCGCTGACGAACTGTTCCTCGATGCTGACGTCCACCAGCACGCCTTCCGCCCGGCCGCCCCTGGCCCGGATGGCGGCGACGACACCGTCCATCGGCTCCTTGCGCCGCTCGCAGATGATCACGGTCGCGCCTTCTGCCGCGAAGCGATGCGCCGTCGCCTCCCCGATCCCTGAACCACCGCCCGTGATCAGGGCGACCTTCCCTTCCAGACGAGCCCTCATTTCAATCCTCGCCAGTGCGCGGCCCGCCGCCGATTGCGGCAATGGGTGCCGGGGTCACCTCGATGCCGATCCCGCAAAACGGCGCACCTCCACCGGCACGGCGCTCATGCGTGGGATGCCGGTGTACGGATCGAAGTCCCGATCGACCGGGATCAGCCGACCGGTATTGCTGCCGGCCTGGCGCGCCTCCGTCTCGTCGTTCGGTCCGTGGAGATCGCCGAATGCGTGGGTCATGGATACCACGCCCCGCCGCAGGCCGCCATCCGCCTCAGCCACGCCGAGGATGGAATCGTGACCCGAGTGGATCTCCACGATGTCTCCCGGCGCGACTCCGAGCTCGCGAAGATCGTCCGGATGCAGGAAGGCCGGATTGTGGCGGTGCTTGCGCACCAGGCGCGGAATGCTGCGCCCGTACGAGTTGTAGACATCGGGCAGGCGTCGCGAGATGAGTCGAAACGCAAAGCCCGGCGCCGTCGTGCCCGACTCACGCGCGACCTCATCGAGTTCGGCGAGCATGACGGGATCGGCGAGTTCGAGCCTGGCGGTACAGGCCGGATCCTTCGGTCCCACGGTGACCGTCAGGTCGTCGAAGACATGGCCGTGGGGATGGGCTCGCACCTCCGCGAGCGGTATCCGCGAGCCTTGCGTGAGAAGTTCGAGCAGCGCATCGGTGGTCGGCGCGTGCTCCATGTCGAGCACTGCCGGTGCGGCCCGTTCGCCACTCGCGATCCAGGGGAAGGCCGATTCGAGCGACAGCGTGAGGCCCATGCGGGCTGCCAGTCCGTAGAAGAACTGCCATTCCTCGATCACATCGGAGCCCGCGGGCGGGTCGACCAGTTGCGGCGCGTACTGCGCATACGGCTGCTCGTAACCCATGGTGTACGCATACGCCGCGAGCGACTCCACGGGGAGCGTCAAGCCCGGCTGCTCGAACGACAGGCGTGGCGCGATCACGTAGTGCGCCAGCTTCGCGGTCGCCGACATCTCCGGATCGATGGTCACCAGCAGTTCGAGCCGCTTCATGGCCGACTGCGTCCGCTGCTGATCGGGCCAGGCGGCCACGGGGTTGCCGCCGATGCAGATCAGCGCTCTCACCTGCCCCGACCCGTCGAGCAGGATCTCGTCGGCGAGCGCCGCGGTCGGGAGACCGGCTGCCGTGTTCGTGAGTCCGCGCACGCGCAGCCGTTCACCGAAACCCCAGGCTCGGGTCGGCGCGATCGGCTCGGCCGTCGGTCTTGCTGCAGGGGTGAGCACCCCGGGATTCGGCAGCGATTCGCCCGCCCGCAGCCATCGTCCGCAGAGTGTGTTCAGGCACAGGGTGAGGTACTCGGTCAGCGTGCCCCGGGGCGCCATGTTTGGACCCGTGCCGACCACGGCGAAGCCCTGGCGGCTGGTGGCGAAGATGCGCGCTGCCCGCAGCAGCAGTTCGCGTGGCACGTCGGCGCGACGCTCGACGTACTCCGGTGAGAAAGCCTCGACGGCCTGGCGCAGCGCATCGAGTCCACTGGCGTGCTCGCGCACGAACGCCTGATCGTGCAGGTCGTCGCGGAGGATGGCGCGCATCAGGCCGGCCATGACCGTCGGATCCTCACCGGGACGGCACTGCAGATGCACAGTGGCGAGCCGCGCAGCTTCCGTACGCCGCGGATCGATCACGATCAGTTGCATGCCGCCCTTCACTGCATCGTGCAGTGCGCCCGCGGGATTGTGGGGTGGCGCACCAATCGACTTCGAGACCACCGGGTTGGCGCCGACGAGCATCCACCCGTCAGCGCCCCGGAAGGGCTGTGGGCCTGCGGCCCAGCGACCGTGCAGCGCCATGGCCATTGCCTTGCCCGGCTTGTCGATGGTGGCCGGCATGAACCGCATGGGTGAACCGATCGCGTTCATCCAGGCCATGGTCATGGGCGCCGCCGCGGGCACCATGAACGAGTAGGTACCGACATAGACCGCGATCGAGCGGGGGCCGTACTGATCGAGCAGGCTGCGCAGCTTCGCGGCGATCTCGTCAACCGCCTGCGCATGAGGCACGGGTGCATGGCGGCCGTCCGGCCCGAGCTTCATGGAATGCAGCAGCCGCCCGGGATGGTTGTGCTGTTCGGCCAACGCACGACCTTTCGGACAGACATAGCCACGGTACAGGGGATTGCTGCGATCCCCCGTGACTGCCACGATCCGGCCGCCTTCCGTCTCGACCAGGATTCCGCAATGCGCGGCACAGAAGCGGCAGATCGACGGAGCGACTACGGACATGCAGGATATCGCACGGACGGGCTGGTGAAGTACCGTGATGGTAGCCATGCTCGCCGCGGAAGGAAAACGGCCGGCCCCGCGTCCACGGCCTGAGGAGAGAGGAATGAGCATCAAGGTCGGCATCACCCACATCGCGACCGCATACACCGAAGACCCCGCGGTGTTCGCTCACGCCGCCGAGCAGCTGGGATTCGAATCCGTCTGGGTGGGTGAGCATACCGTGGTGCCAGCGAGCTTCGCGGCGCGCTACCCGGCCACCTCGGATGGCAGTGCGCCCGGATTCGTCGCGCACGTCTGCGATCCCTTCCTGAGCCTGATGCGGGCCGCATCGGCGACGAAGCGCTTGAGGCTCGGCACGGCCGTGTGCCTGGTACCGGAGCACAATCTTTTTGCCCTCACCAAGCAGGTGGCCACACTCGATCACTATTCGGAGGGTCGCGTGCTGCTCGGAGTGGGCGTCGGGTGGCTCAAGGAAGAGGGAGAGATCGCCGGAAACTGGCCGGCGCGCTACACGCTGCTCGGTGAGATGGTGCGTGCGATGAAGGAGCTCTGGACGAAGGAGGTGGCCGAGTTTCACGGCGAACTGATCGATTTTCCGCCAGTGTGCAGCATGCCGCACCCGAAGCAGAAGCCTCACCCGCCGGTCCTCGTAGGGGGCGGCGTCGCGAGCCTCGACCGGGTGGTGGCCTACGGGGATGGTTGGTGTCCGGGATTTCTCCCGCCCGAAGAGCTCAGGCAGGCCCTGCAGACGCTGCGGGAACGCATGAGTGCCGCCGGTCGCGACTTCGGGTCGCTCGACATCACGGTGATGGTGGGCGTGAGTGAACGAAGCCCGTTTCGGCAGGTCCTCGATCGCTACGAGGCGGCGGGCGCCGGGCGCGTCGTGCTGTGTGTCAACCGGCCCGGGACACCGGACGAGATCAGTGATTTCCAGTTGGTCATGCAGGGCGAGGCGGGCGATTTCCTCGAGCGCCTGGCCGGCCGGATCTTTCGTTGAGGTGAGGCGGGACCGCTCAGGCGAGGCGCCGCGGCATCCCTCGGCGAGCACCGGACGCCCAAGGGACGTCTGAACGGGATCCGGCTGCGGGCTGGCTCAGCGCATCGTCCAGCCGCCGTCCACGCTGATGACCTGCCCGTTGATCCAGACGCCGTCGTCGGAGAGCAGATGGACCACCATCGCCGCGACGTCGTCCGGGACTCCGAGACGCAGGCTGCGGGTGCCGGCCAGCGCGGCCGTCTTCACGTCCTCGGGCATGGTCTTCAGATTGTTCTCGGTGAGCACGAGGCCGGGGGCGACGGAGTTGGCGCGTATGCCTTTCCTGCCCCAGCGCGAGGCGACGTGGCGCATCAGTGCGTTGATGCCGGCCTTTGCCATTGCGTAGCAGGGTCGCACCGGTTCGCCGATGAAGGCCGAGTTCGAAGTCGTGTACACGAGTGCCCCGCCGCCGCGCCGCAGCATCTGCGGAATTGCATGACGCGTGCAGAGCAGGTGTCCCCGCAGGTTCACCGCCATCGTGCGCTCGAAAACGCCCAGATCCACGTCCACCGCATTGGAGTCGTCCGCGATCACGTGCAGATCTGCGGCGTTGACGTGCATGAGATCCAGCCCGCCATAGTGGGTGACGGCCGCCTGCACGAGGGCCGCAACGGAAGCCTCCTCGGCGATGTCGCAGTCGAGACCCTGCGCCTCGCCACCTGCCGCCGTAATCTGTGCCGCGATTGCTGCGGCATTGCCGGCATCGAGATCGCCGATGACGACCCTGGCGCCCGCGGCGGCGAGGCGACGGGCGGTCGCTCCACCGATGCCGCCGCCACCCGCCACGATGGCCACCTTGCCACTCAGCGTCCCCATCGCTCACCTCGCCGCGCGACTCGCCTGCCGACAGGTCGGGATCCGTGCACGACCGTCGTGCCCTTGACCGTACCTGATCGTTGGGTGAGAGTCGACCGCACCCCCACGGCCGAGTGTGGACCGGCATCGCCGCGAGCCATGGGCGAAGTGAGCTGATCGCAACCGGGACATAAGGGAGAAAAGCATGGGACAACTGGACGGCAGGCTGGCACTCGTCACCGGGGCCGGTCAGGGCGTGGGACGCGGAATCGCGTTGGCCATGGCCACCGAGGGCGCGGTCGTGGCGGTGGCGGGGCGAACGGCATCGAAGCTCGAGGACGCCTGCGACGAGATTCGCAAGCGCGGCGGCAAGGCTTTCCCGGTCGCGGGCGACGCACACGATCGCGATGACATACAGCGGATCGTCGCAGAATCCGCGCGGGTCCTGGGAGGCCTCGACATCCTGGTGAACAACGCCAATTACTACACGAAAGGGATGGGGCCGCTCCTGGCGATCTCCGACGAGGATCTCGTGCAGAGCTTCATGGCCGGTCCCGTCTCCACGCTGCGCTTCATGAAAGCCTGCCATCC
>JAGOXN010000054.1 GCA_018059685.1 Steroidobacteraceae bacterium
ATCTCGTAGTTGCTGCGCAGGAGGAGCTGCAGCAGGTCCTCGCTCGGGCGGGCACCGCCCTTCATCATCCGCTCGGCGGCGGCGATGGCGTTCTTGTAGTCCTTCTGCTGGTAGTACGCGTTGGCGACCAGGAGCTGCATCTCATGGTCACCCGGCGCCGACTTGAGGAACTGGGTGGCCGCCTGAATCGCCTTGCCGTAGTTGCCGGCGCGGAAATAGAGCTGGGCGAGCGTCTTGGTGCGCTGCACCTGTTCGCCCGCCGGCATCTGGCCCGATGCGATCTGCTGCTCGAGCAGCCGCGCCGCGTCTGCGTTGCGGCCCTGCTGCAGGTAGACATACCACAGGAGTTCATTGATCTTGTACTGTTCGAACGGCGTCTTGGTGTCGACAGCCTGGGCCTGCTTGATGGCCCCGAGCGCCGCGTCCCAGCGCTTCTTCTGGATCGCCTCCTGTGCGGTCTTGAGGTGCTTCCCGACCGTGGCGCCCACCTTCTGCTGCGCCATCGCCACCGAGGGTGCGAGCAGGGCACCCGCCACGCCTGTCACCCCACAGATCGCCAGGCTGGCACTCAGCACGAAAGTCGCTTTCGTCATCGAATCCTCGCTCGGGACGCAATTCGTCCGCTCCGAAAACGAGGCTGCCGGAACCTGAGGGTCCCGGCAGCCTTTCCATGATCCACTCCAGCCGATACCCCCTCCGCAGGAAGTCCGGCGCGCCTCACATGAACTGCTCGTTACCCACGAAGCCGATCTTGCGCATGCCGTTGCGTTGCGCCGACGCGAGTACCCGGGCCACGACATCGTAGTCCACGCGCTTGCTCGGGCGGATGTGCAGCTCGGGCTGCGGGTCGTTGTCGGCTTCGCGGTGGAAGTACGCGTCCAGCGTGTCGAAATCCGGGACCGGCGTGCCGTTCCACAGCACCGTGCCGTCGAAATCGATCTCGAGGTTGATGACGATCGGCTCGGCCAGCGACGGAGCGTTCGATGCGCGCGGCATGTCGAGCTTCACCGCGTGCGTCATCACCGGGATGGTGATGATGAACATGATCAGCAGTACGAGCAGGATGTCGATCAACGGCGTCGTGTTGATGTCCATCATCGGCTCGTCTTCGCCGCCGCCAATGCTCATTCCCATGTCGATGACTCCTGGCTACGACCGCCCGCGCTGCTCAACGCGCCAGGGCGCGGTCGGGCTCGGTGATGAAGCCCACTTTCTGGATGCCACCGCGCTGGGCCAGCACGATGACCCGGCCGATGTGCTCGTACTTCGTGTGCTTGTCGCCGCGCACGTGGATCTCCGGCTGCGGGTCCATCACCGCGACCGCCTTGATCCGCTCGAGCAGCGCCTCCTGGGTCGGCACCAGCGCGGTATTCCAGTACACGTTGCCTTCGGCATCGACTGCGATGTTGACGTTCTCGGGCTTGGTCTGCGTCGGGATGTTGGCCGCCTTCGGCAGGTCGACCTTCACCGACTGCGTGATCACGGGAATCGTGATCAGGAAGATGATGAGGAGCACCAGCATCACGTCCACGAGGGGCGTGGTGTTGATCTCCGACATCGGCTTGTCTTCGTCCGGTGCGCCGCCGCCCGACGTGACTGCCATACCCATGGATCGTCTCCCGCCCGCGCCGAGGTTACTTCTTGCCGCCGCCCGCGATGACCTTGGCGCCCGCGCCCTCGATGCGCGACCCGCTCACGATCACCTGCTCGAGGTCGCTCTGGAACAGTTTCACCCGTTCGAGGATCGCCTTGTTGCGGCCGAGCAGGAAGTTGTAGCCAAGCACCGCGGGGACCGCGACCGCGAGGCCGATCGCCGTCATGATCAACGCCTCGCCGACCGGGCCCGCCACCTTGTCGATGCTCGCCTGGCCGGCGACGCCGATCGACACCAGGGCGTGATAGATGCCCCACACCGTGCCGAACAACCCGATGAACGGTGCAGTCGACCCGGTGGTCGCAAGGAACGGCAGCTGCGTCTGCAACGCGCTGTTGATGCGCGCGACCGCGCGCGCGAGCACGTTGTCAATCCACTCGTGCAGCGGCACCTGCTGGGTGAGCCGCGTGTCGTGGTGCTCGGCGGCGTCGATCGCCTCCGACGCCATGGCCTTGAAGATGTTGCCCTTGCCGGTGAGCTTGGTGACGCCATTCTTGATGTTGTCGGCGGCCCAGAAGTTCTTCTCGGCTTCTCCGGCCTGCTTGAGCAGCCGCCGCTGCTCCCACCACTTGGTGAAGATGATGAACCAGGAATAGGCGGACATCAGCACCAGGATGATGAGCGTGCCCTTGGCGACGAAGTCGCCCTGTGCCCACAACGCCTGGATGCCGTAGGGGTTTTCGACAGAAACACTTTCAGTGGCCATGGAACTCCCATCCTCTATTCGAATCGGTTGTGCGGTTACTCATGTACTTGCCCGGGCAAGGGCCTGTCTCATTCCGCGGATCAGTCGGTGAGCCTGAACGTGACGGCGAACGTGTGCCACATCGCGACCGGCTTGCCGTCCTCCTTGCCGGGAACGAATCGCCAGTTGCGCTGCACTTCCTTGATTGCGGCCTCGTCGAGCTTCTCGAAGCCGCTGCTCCTGGCGACCTTGACCTCGCCGGCACGGCCGGTCTCGAGCACGAAGACCTGCAGCGTCACGGTGCCCGCCTCGCCGGCCCGCCGCGACGCCGGCGGGTATTCGGGCTGCGTGATGCGCGCTCCCTTGCCCTGCGTCGACGGCGGAACCCGGACGACCGCCTTCTCCACGGGCTTCGGTGCAGCGGGCGCCGGAGCGACCGGGCGTTGCGACGTCACGTTGCTGATGGCAGTCGTCGGACCACTGTCGACCGGGATGTCGATTGCAATCTCGGGCGGCGGGACGTAGGGCGGAGGCGTTTCGATGTCTGGCGGCGGCGGCGGCGGCTCCTTGTCCTCGTCGGGAAGCTCCTCGATGATCTTGGTCTCGACGGGCCCGACGACGACCTCGACGATCTTGCTCCCGAGACCGGACGCCAGGATCCAGAAGAACAACAGGTGGATGATGACCACCAGCACGAATGCCAGTGTCCGCTTCTGGTTTTTCGCGGGATCGTCGATCGAGTACGCGTACGCCACTTCCCCTCCGTCTCAACCGGGTTCTTTTCGATGGTTCTGCCCGGGGTCCCAGGATTGTCGCCCCCCGGGGTGTCCGACACTACAAGAGCCGGTTCGCGCTCGCAACCCCTCCAGAGGGGCGTCGCACTCTAACGATGCCAATGGCGCAACTCAATAGCGAACTGCAACCGCGATGCACCTGAGGGCGGCTCCTTCAGGGTCGCGTACCTGCCTGTCCGAGGGCTCGATCCGTCACGGCACCCAGCGATGCGCTGCTCACGAGTTCCGCATACTTCGCCAGGACGCCACGCGTCGCGTATGGAGGCGGCGCGCGCCACTTGCTGCGCCGCCGCGCGAGCTCGCCTTCGTCGACATGTAGCGCCACCTCGCAGCCGACGGCATCGATCGTGATCCGGTCACCATCGTGCACGAGGGCGATCGGCCCGCCCGCGGCCGCCTCGGGCGACACGTGACCCACGACGAAGCCGTGGCTGCCGCCCGAGAACCGCCCGTCCGTGATCAGCGCGACCTGGTCGCCGAGTCCCTTGCCCATGATCGCCGCCGTGGGGCTCAGCATCTCGCGCATGCCGGGCCCTCCGCGCGGCCCCTCGTACCGGACGATCACGACGTCCCCTGCAACGACCGTGCCGTCGAGGATTGCCTGCAACGTCGCCTCCTCGCCATCGAACACGCGTGCCCGGCCCGAGAACGTCAACCCCTCCTTGCCCGTGACCTTGGCGACAGCACCCTCCGGGGCGAGATTCCCATAGAGCACGACGAGGTGACTGTCCGCCTTGATCGGGTTCGCCAGCGGCCGAACGATGTCCTGGCCCTCCCGATACGGCCGGACCCGCTTCAGGTTCTGGCCGAGCGTACGGCCGGTCACGGTCAGGCAATCACCGTGCAGCAGGCCGGCACCGAGCAGCATCCTCATCAGTGGCTGGATCCCCCCGATCCGGATGAGTTCCGACATCGAGTAACGGCCACTCGGCCGCAGGTCGGCGAGGACCGGCACCTTGCGGCCGATGCGGGTGAAGTCGTCGAGTTCCAGCGGAACACCTGCCGCATGGGCGATCGCGAGCAGGTGCAGGACCGCGTTCGTCGAGCCGCCGAGCGCGATCGTCACGACGATTGCATTCTCGAACGCCTCGCGGCACAGGATGTCGGAGGGCTTGATGCCGCGGCGCACGAGTCGTACGACGGCTGCGCCGGCCCGCTCGGCATCCTGCCGCTTCGTGCGCGAGACCGCCTCCTGGGCGGAACTGTTGGCGAGACTCATGCCGAGCGCCTCGATGGCGGAGGCCATCGTGTTGGCGGTGTACATGCCACCGCAGCTCCCGGGACCGGGGATCGCGGTGCGTTCGACCTCACGCAGCTGGCGATCCGAGATCGCGCCGGTCGCGTGGGCACCCACCGCCTCGAAGACCGAGACGATGTCGCGCCGCCCGGCCCCGGGCCGGATCGTGCCGCCGTAGACGAAGACCGCTGGCCGGTCGAGGCGCGCGATCGCCATCATGCAGCCGGGCATGTTCTTGTCGCAGCCGCCGATGGCCACGAGCCCGTCGAACCCCTGCGCACCGACGACCGTCTCGATGGAGTCGGCAATGACTTCGCGGGACACCAGCGAATAACGCATGCCGGGCGTGCCCATCGATATGCCGTCCGACACCGTGATGGTGCCGAACACGGTGCTCTTGCCGCCGGCCCCCTCGGCGCCCCGGGCTGCAGCGTCCGCGAGCCGGTCGATGTGCATGTTGCACGGCGTCAGGTTGCTCCAGGTCGAGGCGATGCCGACCTGCGGCCGCCTGAAGTCCCGGTCGTCATAGCCCACGGCGCGCAGCATCGCCCGGCTCGGCGTCTGCTTGATGCCGTCGAAGACGAGGCGCGAATGGGCACGAGGATCAGCTTTGCGGCGGGTCATGCTTCTTCTCCGGACAGTTGCGACGTTCAGCCGAATCGATCGACCAGCAGCGCATACAGGGCGCGGACCGCCTGCGGCTCGGCTCCGACCGGCCGACCCGGGCGGTCCCTGCTGTTCCAGGCGTAGAGGTCGACGTGCAGCCAGTCGGGGGCCGCCGTGACGAATCTCCTCAGGAACAATCCTCCAATGATCGCGCCCGCGAAGGCCGTGCTCGAGACGTTGCTCAGGTCCGCGACCTTGCTTGCGATCTCATCGTCATAGCCGTCCCAGAGCGGCATCGGCCAGAGCGGATCGGCCAGCTCGCGCCCGTGTCGCGCGAGTGCATCCACCGTCGTCGATCGGTTGCCGAACAAGGCCGGCAGTTCCGGGCCGAGGGCCGTGCGCGCGGCGCCGGTCAGGGTCGCCAGGTCGATGAGCAGATCAGGCTTGTCCGCGTCCGCCGCGGCCAGCGCATCTGCCAGCACGAGGCGCCCTTCGGCATCGGTGTTGCCGACCTCGACCGTGAGACCCTTGCGCGTGCGCAGGACATCGCCCGGCCGGTACGCGTTGCCCCCGACCGCGTTCTCGACGGCGGGCAGCAGTACGCGCAGTCGTACCGGAAGCGCACTCTCCATGATCATGCGTGCGAGCGCGAGCACGCAGGCGGCCCCACCCATGTCCTTCTTCATGAGCAGCATGCCGGCCGATGGCTTGAGGTCGAGCCCGCCGGAGTCGAAGCACACGCCCTTGCCAACCAGCGTGACCTTCGGCTGAGCCACTTCGCCCCACGAGAAGTCCACGAGGCACGGCGCCGACTCGGCGGCCCGGCCGACGGCATGGATCGCCGGATACCCTTCGCGCAGCGCCTCTCCGCGGACGATGCGCCCGTCCCCACCGCAGCGCCTCGCCATCGCGAGGGCTTCCTCGGCGAGACGCTCGGGCGTGAGATCCCCGGCAGGGGTATTGATGAGGTCCCGGGCCATCGCGAGCGCCGCCGACATGCGCCGCACGTACGCCATGTCGGCGAGCTGGGGCGGCACGAGTCGGGCAGAGCTCAAAGACGCGCGCGGCTTGCTCCGGTAACGGTCGAATCGGTAGCTGCCGTAGGCCCATCCGAGCGCCGCGGCCGTGGCAGCACGCGCATCGAGCGCCGTCTCGATGCGCCAGGCGCCGTCCGGCAGTCGATCCGGCGCACCTGCGAGGTGCCAGGGCTCGAGACCGTCGAGCGCAGCGAGCGGGCCGAGCCCGAGCACCGCCGCCCGCACCCCGCCGTCCGCTGCCGAGATGCAAACGACCTGGTTGCGCTCGGCGCGGAATCGCAGCGCCGACAACCAGCGTCGCGTCGCCTCGTCCTGCCGGTCGAGCCAGCCCTCGTGGTCGCGCTCGGCGACCAGCGCGAACGGCCTTGCGCCCGCGGTATCACGATCTTCGAACATGGTGGCGACACTTTATCCGAGATTCTTTTTGCAGTGCGGTTGACAACGAGGCGCCCGCTATGTTGCTATCGCCCACTCGACGCTGACCGTTGCAAGCAGGCACACGATGGAGCTTGAGGCCGCACCCGCCCGCATCCACGTCACGGCTGACCGGCTGCCGGGCCTGCTGCTTG
Organism: Steroidobacteraceae bacterium; assembly: GCA_018059685.1. Lineage (GTDB taxonomy): Bacteria > Pseudomonadota > Gammaproteobacteria > Steroidobacterales > Steroidobacteraceae > RPQJ01. The sequence goes on from JAGOXN010000054.1 coordinate 6,583, forward strand.
CCCTCCTGGCGCTGCTTCCCGATGGGAGGTGCGGGGCCCCGGGCTGAACGCGCAGCGGCGCAGACGGACACCAGGAACCCCGCACCGGAGTCGATCCGGCGCGGGGTTCTTCGTTACTGACATCGGAAATCATTGAGCAGAAGTTTCATCAGGAGTCTGAGATGCGTGCGTACTCGAAGAAGGACGTCGACAGGAAGGCACTCAAGGGCGCCCGGATCGCGGTGCTCGGCTACGGCAGCCAGGGACGCGCCCACGCGCTGAACCTGCGTGACTCCGGCTACGACGTGGTGGTCGGCGTTCGGCGCGGCGACAGCTGGAAGAAGGCGAAGCGGGACGGTCTCGCCGTGATGGAGCCCGCCCAGGCGGTCAAGGGCGCGACGCTCGTGTCGCTGCTCGCCCCCGACCTCGCCCAGGCGACGCTGTACAGGGAGATCCGCGACAACCTCGGCAAGGGCACCGCCCTGCTCTTCGCCCACGGTTTCAACATCCATTTCAAGCAGATCCGTCCGCGCAAGGATCTCGACGTGGTGCTGATCGCTCCCAAAGGACCGGGCGATCTCGTGCGACGTCAGTACGAGCAGGGTCGCGGCGTGCCCTGCCTGATCGCCGTCGGGCAGGATGCGACGGGCATGGCAAGGGCGCGCGCCCTCGCCTATGCCGACGGCATCGGCGGCACGCGCGCCGGCGTCATCGAGACGACCTTCGCCGAGGAAACGGAGACCGACCTCTTCGGCGAGCAGGCCGTGCTGTGCGGCGGCGCCACCGAACTCGTGCTGAAAGGCTACGAGACCCTGGTCGAGGCGGGGTACCAGCCCGAGGTTGCCTATTACGAGTGCCTGCACGAGCTGAAGCTCATCGTCGACCTGCTGCACGAGGGCGGCATAGCGAAGATGCACCGGTTCGTGTCCGAGACCGCGAAGTACGGCGACCTGACCCGGGGCCCGCGGGTCGTGAACGCAGCCACCAAGCGCGAGATGAAGCAGATCCTGAAGGAAGTGCAGACCGGGAAGTTCGCGCGGCAGTGGATTCGCGAGAACAAGACCGGGCGGAAGAAGTACGACGCGCTCCTGAAGAAGGACCTCGCGCACCCGATCGAGAAGGTCGGCGTGCAGTTGCGCGCCCGCATGCCCTGGTTGAACGAAGGACGGTAAACAGGATGAACACACCAGCGCCCGTCCGCGACCCGAACCGCGTCGTCATCTTCGACACCACGCTGCGCGACGGCGAGCAATCGCCCGGCTGCAGCATGACGCGGCCGGAGAAGCTGCGGATCGCGCGCGCGCTGGCGGAGCTGGGCGTGGACGTGATCGAAGCGGGCTTCCCGGCCGCCTCGCGCGGCGACTGGGAGGCCGTGCGGGAAATCGCCCGCGAGGTGCGCGGTCCGGTCATCGCCGGGCTCGCGCGCTGCAATCGCGAGGACATCGACAAGGCATGGTCGGCCATCAGGGAGGCCGCGCGGCCGCGGCTGCACGTGTTTCTCGCCACGAGCGCCATCCATCGCCAGCACAAGCTCAACATGGCCAAGGAGGAGATCGTCCACACGGCCGTGCAGGGCGTGCGCTACGCGCGCAGCCTCTGCGACGACATCGAGTTCTCGCCGGAAGACGCCTCGCGCACCGAGCTCGAGTTCCTGCGCGAGGTCGTGGAGGCCGCCATCGAGGCCGGCGCCACCACGATCAACATCCCGGACACCGTGGGCTACACCGTACCCGGGGAATTCCACGAGGTCTTCGACTACCTGAAGAAGAACGTGAAGGGCGCCGAACGCGTGACCTTCAGCGTGCACTGCCACGACGACCTCGGCATGGCGGTCGCGAACAGCCTCGCCGCGGTCCAGGCCGGCGCGCGTCAGGTCGAATGCACGATCAACGGCATCGGCGAGCGTGCCGGCAACTGCTCGCTCGAGGAAATCGTCATGGCGCTCCGGACGCGCGACGGCTACTTCGGCCTGCACACCGGGATCGACACCCGGCGGCTCTTCCCCACCAGCCGCCTGCTTTCGAGCATCACCGGCATGCCGATCCCGCGCAACAAGGCGGTCGTAGGCGAAAACGCCTTCGCCCACGAGTCGGGCATCCACCAGCACGGGATGCTCAAGCACCACTCGACCTACGAGATCATGCGGCCCGAGGACGTGGGTCTGACGCGTACGCACCTCGTGCTCGGCAAGCACAGCGGGCGCGCCGCGCTGCGCGAGCGTATCAAGGAACTCGGATTCGAGCTGAGCGATGCCGAGCTCGCGCGCGTCTTCGAGGACTTCAAGGCGCTCGCCGACAAGAAGAAGGAGCTCTTCGACGGCGACATCGAGGCGCTGGTGCTGCGTGCCGAGTTCGGCGCGAGCGGCCCGTGGCACCTGGAGAGCCTGCATGCCGTCAGCGACACCTCCGGCGGGGCCATGGCACGCGTCGGCCTGCGCCACGGCGACGGCCGGGTCGTCTCGCAGGAAGCGGCTGGCGACGGACCGGTCGACGCGGCATTCAAGGCCATCGAGGCCGCAACCGGCGTACCGGTCACGCTGCGCAAGTTCGAGGTGCGCAGCGTCTCGATCGGCGAGGATGCACAGGGCGAGGCGGTCGTCACGGTGGAACACAACGAGCGCGCCTATCGGGGCTCGAGCGTCACCACCGACATCGTCGAGTCCGGGGTCCGGGCGTTCCTCGAGGTCGTGAACCGCATCGAGTCCACGCGGGCGACGACGGCGCGCATGGAGCGGCGCAGCCCGGAGGCGGAAGAAGCCGCCTCGATCATCTGACCGGCCGGCCGGACGGCGGCTGCCGATGACAGCAAAGACCCTGTTCCAGAAGGTCTGGGAGCGCCACGAGGTGGTGCCCGAGACCGCCGACACGCCCGCAGTCCTGTACATCGACCTGCACCTCGTGCACGAGGTGACTTCGCCGCAGGCGTTCTCCGTGCTGCGCAGTCGGGGCCTGAAGCTGCGCCGCACGGACCGTACGCTCGCGACCATGGACCACTCGACCCCGACGGACACGGCACAGATTTTCGGCGGCGTGCCGATCTCGCTCGAGTCCGCGGCCCGCCAGATCCGCCAGCTCGAGCGCAATTGCGCCGAGTTCGGGGTCGACCTCATCGGATTGCGCGACGACCGCCGCGGCATCGTCCACATCATCGGCCCCGAGCTCGGCGCGACGCAGCCCGGCCGGACGATCGTCTGCGGTGACAGCCACACCAGCACGCACGGCGCGTTCGGTGCCCTCGCCTTCGGGATCGGCACGACCGAAGTCGGCTACGTGCTCGCGACGCAGTGCCTGCTGCAGCGCAAGCCGAAGACGCTCGGCATCGAGGTGGCGGGACGCCTCGGACCGGGGGTGACGGCCAAGGACCTCGTGCTCGCGATCATCGGCCGGATCGGCGTCAATGGGGGCACGGGCCACGTGATCGAGTTTCGCGGGCCGGCCATCGAGGCGTTGTCGATGGACGAACGCATGACCGTGTGCAACATGTCCATCGAGGCGGGTGCGCGCGCCGGCATGGTCGCGCCGGACGAGAAGACCTTCGCCTACCTCGAGGGGCGTCCCCGCGCACCACAGGGCGAGGACTGGGAGCGCGCGCTCGCGACCTGGCGCGAACTGCGGACCGATGCGGGCGCGGCATTCGACCGCTCCGTGCAGCTCGACTCGGGCGCAGTCGAACCGATGATCTCCTACGGCACCAACCCGGGCATGGTGGCGCCGGTGTCCGGGCGCGTGCCGGAACGGCCCGGAGACGCAGTGTTCGCGAAGGCGCTGGCCTACATGGGACTCCACCCCGGCGAATCCCTGCGCGAGAAGCCCGTGCAGGTCGTGTTCATCGGCAGCTGCACGAACGCGCGGCTGTCGGATCTCGAGATGGCCGCGCGCGTGCTCACCGGGCGCAAGGTTGCGCCCGGCGTGCGAGCGCTCGTGGTTCCCGGTTCCCAGCAGATCAAGCGGGAGGCCGAGGCGCGCGGGCTCGCAAAGATCTTCGTCGACGCCGGGGCGGAATGGCGCGAGTCGGGCTGCTCGATGTGCCTCGGGATGAACGGCGACACCGTCCCGGCGGGTCAGTACTGCGTGAGCACCAGCAACCGCAACTTCGAGGGTCGCCAGGGAACGGGCGCGCGGACGCTGCTCGCGAGTCCCGCCACGGCGGCGGCGGCGGCCGTGCGCGGCTGCATCGTCGATCCCCGCGAGTTCCTGCACTGAGGTCGGAGCATGGAACCGGTCAGGCTCATCCGCTCGCGCACCGTGGTCATGCCATCGACCAACATCGATACCGACCAGATCATCCCGGCGAGATTCCTCACCACGACCACGCGCGAAGGTCTCGGCGCCTCCCTCTTCGCCGACTGGCGCTACGACGCATCCGGCGCGCCGCGAAGCGATTTCATCCTCAATCGGCCCGAAGCCCGGGGCTGCGAGGTCCTGGTCGCCGGACGCAACATTGGCTGCGGATCCTCGCGCGAGCACGCGCCGTGGGCGCTGCTCGACTACGGCTTCCGGGCCGTGGTGAGCACGGAGATCGCCGACATCTTCCGCAGCAACAGCCTGAAGAACGGCCTGCTGCCGGTGGTGGTCGACGAGACGACCCACCAGTGGCTGCTCGCGCACCCCCAGGCCGAGGTCGAGATCGACCTCGCCGCGACCGTCCTGCGCCTGCCGGACGGCCGCGAGGCGCGCTTTCCCGTCGACGCGTTCGCGCGCTACTGCCTCATGAACGGCGTGGACGAACTCGGCTACCTGCTCGCGCAGTCGGCCGCGATCGACGCCTACGAGCAGCGCACCGGATGAAGGCGCGCATCGCTGGCCTCGGCGGCGACGGGATCGGCCCGGAGGTCACGGCCGAGGCCGTGCGCGTCCTCGAGGCGGTGGCAGCTCGCTACGGGCACGAGTTCGTGTTTTCGGATGCCCTCGTCGGAGGCGCCGCCATCGACGCGACCGGCTCGCCGCTGCCGCCGCGAACCATCGACGCCTGTCGCAGCAGTGACGCGGTACTGCTCGGCGCCGTGGGCGGGCCAAAGTGGTCGGACCCCGCGGCCCGCGTGCGCCCCGAACAGGGCCTGCTCGAACTGCGACGCACGCTCGGCCTCTACGCCAACCTGCGGCCCGTGAAGACACAGAGGGAAATGCTCGACGCCTCACCGCTCAAGGCCGAGGTCGTGGATGGAACCGACATCCTCGTGGTGCGGGAACTCACCGGTGGCATCTACTTCGGACGCAAGACGCGCACGGCGCGCGAAGCCGAGGACGTCTGCAGCTACACGACGGAGGAAGTCGAGCGCGTCACCCGCACGGCCGCACGGCTCGCGATGGCGCGCCGGCGCCGTATCGTGTCGGTGGACA
>JAGOXN010000327.1 GCA_018059685.1 Steroidobacteraceae bacterium
TTCCTTCGCGGATGCTGCCGAGCGCCACAGAAAGCACAAAAGCCGCCCCATGGGGCGGCTCCTGCTGATACGGCACAGACCGACAATCAGCGCTTCGAGAACTGCTTGGCGCGACGGGCCTTGCGCAGACCGACCTTTTTGCGCTCGACTTCACGGGCATCGCGCGTCACGAAGCCGGCGGCACGCAGGTCGCCCTTGAGCTCGGCGTTGTAGTCGACCAGCGCACGGGTGATACCGTGACGAACGGCGCCCGCCTGGCCCGACTCGCCACCACCGGTGACGTTGACCATGATGTCGAACTTGCCTTCGTTGCCGGTGAGAACCAGCGGCTGACGCACGATCATGCGGCCGGTTTCACGCGAGAAGAATTCGTCCACCGGCTTGCCGTTGACGACGATGTTGCCGGAGCCCGGCTTGATGAACACACGAGCGACCGCGGTCTTGCGGCGGCCGGTACCGTAGTTGTAAGTGACAGCCATTTATGGGCTCCTTCAGATCTCGAGAAGTTGCGGCTGCTGAGCGGTGTGCGGATGCGACGGACCCGCGTAGCACTTCAGCTTCTTCAGCATGGCGTAGCCCAGCGGGCCCTTCGGCAGCATGCCCTTCACCGCCTTCTCGAGCACGCGCTCGGGGAAGCGCTGCTGGAGCTTGGTGAAGTTGGTTTCGTAGATACCGCCCGGGTAGCCCGAGTGACGGTAGTACTTCTTGTCCTGCGCCTTGTTACCGGTGACGCGGAGCTTTTCGACGTTGACCACGACGATGAAATCGCCGGTATCAACGTGAGGGGTGTAGATGGCCTTGTGCTTGCCACGCAGGCGACGGGCGACTTCGGCGGCGAGACGGCCAAGCACCTTGTCCGTGCCGTCGACAACGAACCAGTCGCGCTTGACCTCGTGCGGCTTGGCGGAAAACGTCTTCATGTGAATCCTCGATCTTTGTCGGGCCCTTGGGTATGGCCGTCAAACGGAAAGCTCGCAATCCTAAGACCAACACCCCGACTGTGTCAATCATTGGTTCGCGATGGCGAGTATGTGCGCTACAGGCAAAAAAAACGCAGTCCAATCGGACTGCGTTAAATCCACACCAAAGGAGGAGGGTGGAGGAGACACCATTTGGATCTGCGCACGCTCTGAACCGTTGGGCAGCGGCGTCATCGATCCGACTGGTATGCATTATGCAGATGCGAACCACCTCCTGCAACCGCTTTTTGTGCAACGCAGAATGAAAGTTCTGATTTTTTCATTGAATCTGTTTATTTACACCCATTATTCTGATTTAACTCAATTTTTCGTGTTGGCCCGGACCCTCTGACCACGGCTGCAACACCCCTTATTGATGACTCGGGCATGAGCTTTGTGCAGCGCGCCACCACGACTCCGTATTGCCCTCAAGCCGCCCTCAAGCCGGCGCAACACGGAAGCACCGAATGCCTGCAAACGCCTGACCGCGCGGACGCGAGGTGGCCTCCACCGACCACGGTCGCGCCCATGCCGCACTTGGGTAAAATCGAGCCCCTCAGCGTACAAACATCATTGACGGGCCCGCCCCGGGGAGCACACAGGAATGGAATGCACGATCAAATGGCTCGATGGCATGAGCTTCATCGCCGAGACCGGCACCGGACACATCGTCGCAATGGACGGCGCCCCTGAAGCTGGCGGCCGCAACCTGGCGCCGCGCCCGATGGAACTGATGCTGGCCGGTGCGGGCGGGTGCACAGCCTTCGATGTCGTGCTGATCCTCAAGCGCGGGCGTCAGGACGTGCGTGGCTGCAGCGTGCGCCTCGAGGCCGAGCGCGCCGACACCGACCCCAAGGTATTCACTCGCATCCGCTTCATCTACACGATCACTGGCCGCAACCTGAAGCGCGAAACGGTGGAGCGCGCGGTGCACCTGTCGGCCGAAAAGTATTGCTCGGCCTCGATCATGCTGGCCAAGACGGCCGAGATCAGCCACGAGGTGGAACTGATCGAGGCCTGACCGGGCGTGAGGCACGTACCGGCGACCAGATGGTCGCCGACGCCCACCGCTCAGAGTCGGTAGGTCAGCGTGGTCATCACCTGCGCAGCCGCCTTCATCACGGCCTTCGCTGGAGCCGGCAAGTCATGCGCACCGAGGCGCACGGCGGTATCGGCGTGCTCCGCCTCATCCACCTTCATCTGCTCGACGATGGCACGCGAGCGCAGGTCGGCAGGCGGTAGCGTATCGAGATGCCCCTTGAGGTGATGCTCGACCTGACGCTCGGTCTCGGCCAGGAAGCCGAGGTTCCAGCGGTCGCCGAAGCGGCCCGCGAGCATTCCGATCGCGAGCGCCCCGCCGTACCACAGCGGATTGAGCAGGCTCTTGCGCCCGCCCAGCTCGGCGATGCGGCGCTCGGTCCACGCGAGGTGCTCGGTCTCCTCCTGCGATGCCTGGCGCAAGGTGTCGCGGATCGCGGGATCACGCGACATGATCGACTGCCCCTGGTACAGCGCCTGCGCGCACACCTCGCCGACGTGATTCACCCGCATCAACGCGGCCGCGTGGGCGCGCTCGGCATCGCTCATCTCGGCATCGGGGATGTCCTCCCCTGGAACCGGACGGACACTGCGTGCGGACGCGAAAACGGTGCGCAGCGCCTTGTCGAATTCGATGATGGCCTGATCGATCATTATCGACCTCCGAAGGGACGGGAGAGATCACGCCGCTGCTCGAGAAGCTGCAGCGCGTGCTTGCGGTCGCGCGGCCCGGCAGGCCCATCGCAGAAATAGTCGTAGGCGAGCGCCGCGCGCGGGCGGTTGTAATTGTTGACGCTGATCGGCTGCCATTCGCTGTTCTTCATCGGCACCCAGGTTCCGTCCTTGCGCCCGCTGGCATAGATCCGACGCTCGCCGGTGGCGCAGCGGATACCTTCGAAGGTCACGTTCTCGGCGCCGCCGGGCGTGCGCACGACCAGGGTGTAGCGCACCACACCGTCCTCACCGACGCTGACACTTTGCTCGTCGACGAAGAAGGCGTTGGGCGAAGTCGAGCCAATGTCGAAAGAGCGCAGCCCGGCATCCTGCGGCGCCGCGGGCATTTCCGCCGCACCCTCCTTCCAGTCGGGATCGGCATCGACGAGCAGCCCCGCAAACGCCGGCATGGAAAACGACATGAGGGCCACGAGGACCGCACGCACAGATTGGGCGAGAAGCGAATTCAAGGACGGAAATCTCCGCATAGGGGACGTGTGTGACCAGGGCTGTTCGAGCCGCTATTTATACAGCGCACCACGTTGCGCACGCTCACCCAGCACCACGCGCACCGGCTCGACCTCGGGCTCGACCTCGGGCCCAGGCTCGGGCAGGCGATAGCTTTCGGGCAGGTCGAAACTGCGCGAGCGAAACAGAACCCGCGCCAGTTCGATCAGCGCGAGTTGATAGACCTGGCGCTTGAACTCGATCACCGCCTCGAGTGGCACCCAATAATGGCTCCAACGCCAGGCATCGAATTCCGGATGCGTGCTCGCGCGCAGACAGACGTCCGAGTCGCGCCCCACCAGTCGCAGCAGAAACCAGATCTGTTTCTGTCCACGGTAGGTGTTGCGCCACTCGCGCCGTATCCAGTGCTTGGGCACTTCGTAGCGCAACCAGCC